>NZ_RZPI01000331.1:0-5918 GCF_003998715.1 Mesorhizobium sp. M7A.F.Ca.CA.002.15.2.1 | reverse complement strand
GTGTTCGTCCGATACCGGATCGGCCTCCAGCTCACCGACGATCGGCGCCTCGAAATACTCGCCGCCGTCATCGTTCTGATTGTCTGCCGCCTGTTCGGACGTTTTGGGGACGGTGCTCATGGTGGGCTCCTGAGGGTGCTGGGCGACGATAGACAGAGGTGGCGGCGCATAGCCAGCGCCGGGCACGGATTTCGCAGGCCGGACAAGTGTTTTTGATCGGAGAGGCGATGTGGCTGACGGCGGCTCGCCCCTCAGGGAGGGTGGAGACGTTCGAAATTGGCCGGAGCGGGAAGAACTTGCCCGATGTTTGCGCCAATCACCCCCCTCTGTCCTGCCGGACATCTCCCCCTCAAGGGGGGAGATTGGCTGTTGTCCCGGCTTTCGCCAATTTCCACCGTCACAGGAGTGAGCGGAGCGCCGAAGCTGCCAATCTCCCCCCTTGCGGGGGTTGAGGAGCGGTCCGCGCAGCGGGCGGAAAGCCAATTGCTTGGCTTTCCGAGCGACGAACATCCGGCAGGACAGAGGAGGGCGCTGTCCCGCCAACGTGCACAAGGTTCTGCAGGGCGGCGGGCAACAAAAAACCCGCCTTGCGGGCGGGTCACGTTTCCAGTCGATCAATTGGCGCGACTCAGCACCATACCGAAAATAGTAGCATAGCTGCCCTCAGGGTCAAGAAAAAATTCCTATCGATATCCATCCCCGCGCAGCCAAGCGCGATGCTTGCTACCGGCAGCTCGCCCTTCGCAGGCTCAGGGCGTTCGTCGTTCAAAAAGCCAAGCAATTGGCTTTTTGTCCGCTACGCGGACCACTCCTCACTGTTCCGCGAACATCAGCCTGGTCTTGGCGCCGTCCGTGGTCGGCGACAGGCTGCGCTGGATCAGCGCTTCGACATGGTCGTTGCGCTGGCGGGCTGAGTCGGCGCCCATCACCACGACGATCAAATTGCGGCCGTCGGCATTGTAGGAGGTGACGATGTTGAAGCCGGACGCCCTGATGTAGCCGGTCTTGATGCCGTCGACGCCGCGCACGCGGCCGAGCATGTCGTTGTGGCCGCGCACCAGCCGGCCGCGGAACATGAAGTCGCTTTCGGAGAAATAGTGGAACTGCTGGGGAAAGCGCTGATGCAGCGCCATGCCGAGCACCGCCATGTCGCGCGCCGTCGTCATCTGGCCATCGTCGGGCAGGCCCGACGCGTTGCGGAAGGTCGTGCTGGTCATGCCGAGCTGGCGCGCCTTGGATGTCATCATGGCGGCGAACTGATCCTCCGAGCCGCCGAGATATTCGCCGACCGCCACCGCCACGTCATTGGCCGATTTGACGACGATGGCGCGGATCGCGGAATCGACGTCGATGCTCTCGCCGCGCCGGAAGCGCATCTTGGTCGGCGGCTGCGAGGCGGCATGGTCCGACACCGGGATCTGCGTCTGCTTGCTGACGCGGCCGGACTCCAGCGCCTCGAACAAAAGATACAGCGTCATCATCTTGGTCAGCGAGGCGGGGTAGCGCTGCGCCGTCGAGCTGACCTCGAACAGCTGCTTGCCGGTCCTGGCGTCAACCACGATGGCCGCATATTTCTGCGCCGGCGCGGGCACGGCCAGCACGCTGTCGGGCGGCGTCGTGGCGCAGCCGGCCAGCAGCACCAGCAGGGCTAGTGCCGCAAAAACTCTCTGGATGAGCGGAAAGGGACGCAGGTAGGACAAGGGCTGGACTGTTCTGGGTCGGCTGTTGCTGAGATGAGACGACGCTAACGTAACGCGGCTGTTGCGTCCATTTGGTTAATGCCGGTTAGCCCCAGGATTGTCGAGCCTCGCAAGCTTGGCATCCGCCCCGAAAACGCCGGTTTTCCCGTGTCTTTGCTTGCCAAGGCCGCGTTTCCCGTGGGAAGGGGCGTGGTATCGAGGGCTTGGGGGCTTGGCATGACGAACATCGGGGCCGGGGGCGCTGCGCCCTCGCTTATCAGGGCATCACTCAGCCGCACCGGCAAATGGGCTGGCAGCGTCGCCTTTGTCGGGGGTGCCGTATCCGACATCCTCAATCCGCTGGCGCCGTTCGCCGCCTATATCGCGCTGGTCGCCGCGGTGGCCGCAATCATCATCGCCATTGCCATCGTGCTCCGGCTGGTGCTGGCGGCCAAGGCGCTGCCGGCCTTGATCTTCGCCACCAGTGCGGCGGCCGTCGCCGGCGGCGTCTACGGCCTGCAGCAGCAGACCAACGCCCAGCATGGGGTGATCGCCAGCCTGGTGCCGGCCATTGCCGGGCTGCAGCAGTCGATGGGCATCGTTACCGAGAAAGTTGCGAAGATCGAGCAGACCGTCACGCAGACGCAAAAGACGGTCGACGCGGTCAAGCAGTCGACCGACACGGCGGCGAAAAAGACCGACGAGATCGCGTCCGTCCAGCAGCAGCAGACTGAGCAGACGGCGGAAGTGCAGAAGACCACCGACGAGGTGAAGAAGGAGACCGAGACGCTGGTCGCCGGCCAGGCGCAGCAGCAGGCCCAGACCGAGAAGCTGCAGGCGACGACGCAGCAGATCGCCGCCTCGATCGACATCATCGCCAAGGGCTTTGCCGCCCTTGCCGCGCAGGGCGGGGCGATCGCCGAGCCGAAGCGGCCGGACGAGTTCTACCACAATGCCCGCGTCTACGAGTTGTCCGGCGACATGCTGAATGCGCGGCGCTCCTACCTCGCCTTTGCCGGCTTCGACGTCGACGCCATCGATCCCTACACGCGCTTTGCCGCGCTGCTTCGGGTGCAGGACGGCAAGGCCGGCGCGCGCGAGGTGTTCGGCGCGCTTGCCGACAAGGGCAAGGCGCTGTCGATCAAGCTGGTGCATATCCAGCAGTTCGACGACGCCCAGCGCCTCGACAAGCTCAACGTCTTCATATCAGCCAATCCAGATTTCGCGCCGGCCTATTTCCTGTTGGCGCAGGAGTTTTCCGAAGACCGCCTCGGCGCCCAGACGCTGGCCGACAAGCGCAACGAGGCCAAGGCGCTGACCAAGTTCACGTCCTACGAAAAGGATGGCGGGTTGCTCAAATATTTCGTCGACCAGACGCAGTTGGCCGACTGGCTGGACCGCAGCCGCAGCCGGCTGGCGGCGCTTGGCGACGTGCTCGACCCCGCCCGCTTCGTGCCTTCGCTGACGCCGATGCGCTCCAACCAGGGCTGGTCGATGACCATCTCGCTGCCCGAGCCGGCGACCGCCATCTCCTGGCGCATGGGCGACAGCGGTCCTTTCACCGACACCGGTTTCCTGGCCATGAACGACCAGACCACCGGCAAGCCGATGGCCAATCCGAGCTTCGAGATACCCGACAGCACCGTGGCGGGGATCATTGCGATCAAATATCTCGACATCAGGGGCCGCGAGACCGGCCCGTTCGACATCCGCTTCGACCCCGAGACAGCGCTTCAGCAAGGCAACAAGCAGATCCTCGACCAGTTCTGGACCTCGTGGATCGCCTTCGATGCCAGCGGCAACCACGGCCTGGTCTATTTCACCCAGATGCTGTCCTACCGCTGCGCCATCAAACAGGTGCATTACAGCCTGAACGGCGCGGCCCTCGACAAGGAGATCAAGATGCCGCCTTGCGACAAGAAGGACCCCTACGCCATCCCCTACGATTACCAGCCCTATTTCAAGGTCGCCGACAGCGTGAAATCGATGTCGGTGCAGGTTACCTACACCGACGACACCAAGTCGCCGGTGCGGGAATACAAGCGACAGTAGCTCACCCTCCCCTTGTGGGGAAGGTGAAGGTGCGCGATGCAAAATGCCTGTCGCGGCGCTTGCGCAACCGCCGCCGAACGGTTCAGTTTGCGCCTTCAGAATCGGTGACAGCGCAATGACCATCCACACCATCAAGGCCAGAGGCATTTCGGTTTCGCTCGACCTCACGGTCGGCCACATCGCCGACATGGTCGTCGAGGCTGGCGGGCGGCAGCTGAAGCCGCTGCATCGCGCGCCCTGGGTCGATGCGAACGAGACGCTGCCGAAAGACCTGCCGGAAGGCACGGTTCGGCTGTCCGGCGATTTCCTCTGCGCGCCGTTTTCGCGCAGCGATGTCGAGGAAGCGCCGCTGCATGGCTGGACGGCCAACAGCGCCTGGGATGTCGTCGAAAGTGTCGCGACCGACGATGGCTGGCGCGCCGTCTATCGCCTGCGGCACGAGGTGATGGGCGCTTCGGTCGACAAGATCCTGACGCTGCGCGACGGCCATCCCTTCCTCTACCAGGAGCATGTATTTTCCGGCGGCAATGGTGCGATCTCGGTCGCCCATCACCCGATGACGGCCATGACCGGCGGCGGCAGGCTGGCCTTTTCGCCGAAGCGTTTTGCCGCGACGCTGGACGATCCGCTGGAGCCCGATCCCGCACGCGGCCGCTTCATGCTCGCCTATCCGGCGCGCTCCGCCGATCTCGGCCATTTTCCCGCCGCCGGCGGCGGCACGCTCGACCTGACGGAATACCGCATGGATGACCGCCGCGAGGATTTCATCACGCTGGTCGAAGCCGACCATGGCGGGCCGGGATGGACCGCGCTTGCACGACAGGCCGAGGACGATCTGGTGCTGGTGCTGAAGAACCCGGCCGAACTGCCAATCACCATGCTGTGGTTCAGCAATGGCGGGCGCGACTACGCCCCATGGAGCGGCCGCCACCTTGGCGTGCTCGGCATCGAGGATGGCCGCGCTGCCGTCGGCCATGCCGCCTCGATCGGCGACAACTGGCTGAAGCGCGAAGGGGTGGCGACCGCTTTTGCGCTGGGCGAAGGCCAAAGCGTGTCTTTTCGCCACGTCATCGGCGTCCTGCCGCTGTCGGGCGGCGAGCCGCCGCGGGACGTCACGACGGCGGATGGCCGCATGCGGCTGCATGCCGGCGGTTCGACGCGGGAGGTTCCCTTCGACAGCGATTTCCTGCGCATCGGCCAGCCGCTGGCCTCGTAGGTGTGATTGCGCGGCCGCAGGGTTTGAAATTTCCGTGAACTGTCGCCAAGATGTGGCCGAAATCATCATGCGGAACATGGTGGATCTGAAGCTCTGCCAGAGAGGCTCTCATGTCCGAAATCGCCCATCTCGCCGCCACCATCTTCAAACGCGCCGGCAAGGCAAACCGCTTCATCGTCGCCATTGCCGGTCCACCGGGCGCCGGCAAGTCGACGCTGTCGGCAAGGCTGCATGAACTGCTGCCCGAAGGGGCAGCGGAGGTCGTACCGATGGACGGCTTCCACTATGACGACGCCGTGCTCGAGCGGCGCGGTCTGCGCGCGCGCAAGGGCGCGCCGGAAACCTTCGACTTTGCCGGTTTTGAGGCCTTGCTGAAGCGTATCCGTGCCGGTGAACCCGACATCGCCATTCCGGTCTTCGACCGCAACATGGAACTGTCGCGCGCCGCAGCCTCGATCGTCGCCACAGAAACCAAGTTCATCCTGGTCGAAGGCAATTACCTGCTGCTCGACGAAGAGCCGTGGTCGCGGCTGGCGCCGCTGTTCGATTTCTCGATCTTCGTCGACGTGCCGCGCAACGAGCTCGAGCGCCGCCTGATGGAGCGCTGGCACGAGCATGGCCGCTCCGATGAAGATGCGCGCGCCTGGATCGCTTCCAACGACCTGCCCAACATCGAGCGCGTGCTCGCGCGGCGCAGTGCCGCCGATCTGGTGATCGGCCTTTCCGCTTGATTCGACGGATTGTGCAAGGGGAACTTTAAGACTTTCAGGCCGTTATCCCGACACGACAATTGTGCCAAAAGAGGGATTCGGTCCAATGGCAACCAAGGCAAAAAAGCCTGCGCCCGCCAAGGGCAAGGCGACCCAATCCAAAACCGGCGCCGGCCCGGCAATGACAGGCCGTTCGAAGGACGCCAAGCCGGCTTTCGGCAAGGCAGCGCCGAAGAAAGTGGTGCCGGCCGCAGCGAAAGC
>NZ_RZPI01000330.1:875-5925 GCF_003998715.1 Mesorhizobium sp. M7A.F.Ca.CA.002.15.2.1 | reverse complement strand
CGACCGATGAGGTCGCTCCGGTCACGCTCTCCCAGTTGGAATAAATTGTGTTGATCATGGCGAGCATCGCGAAGGTCGCGATCGAAGCCGCGATGCCCGATAATCGCATCAGCACCCGCCCGAAGATGAGAGCGGCGAGGGCGGCGAACAATGCTGCCAGCATAGCCGATTGCCAGTACGGCAATCGGGTCGCCAGCAGCCATTCGGGCAGTCCCGGCAGCGAACCGCGTTTCATCATCGGATTGATGGTGAGCCACGCGGCCGCGTAGGCGCCAAGGCAGGTGAAGCCGATATGCCCGAAGCTGAGAACGCCCGAATTCCCGATAAAGATGTATAGGCCCACGACGAGGATGACACGGACGAACACGTCGATCACCGTCTGGTTGAAGGGCCGCGATCCGGTCATCACCGTGATCAGCGCGATGGCCAGCAGCAGCAGAGAAAGCAGGACCGGTGTCAGGATTGTGCGGCGGGCAAGCGCGAAGCGGGCGGGCTTTCGCTCGGCAGCCGGGGCACCGGCAGCGGTAGAGTTGGTGAGGGAGGCGACGACACCCATGAAATCAGATCCTTTCCTTGGTGCCGCGCGCGGCAATAAGCCCCTGTGGGCGGAAGAGGAGGACGAGGATGACCGCTCCATAGACAAAGGCATCGCGGAATGGCCGGGCGTCGATGGGCAGCATGACTTGCATGATCACCGAGGCGGCACCCAGCAGGAAGCCGGCGAGCACGGCTCCCCCGAGGCTGCCGAGGCCGCCAATGACGGTGGCGATGAAGGCCATCAACATGATCGAGGCGCCCATCTGGATGTCCAGCGTGCCTGTCTGGGCGCCAAAGATCAGTGCAATGGCGGCGGCCAACGCGCCGGAGAGGGCGAACGCGCCCATGATAACCCGGTTCGCACGCACACCCAGCATTCGGGCCATCGAGAAGTTCTCGGCCGCCGCCCGCATCTCCAGGCCGAAGCGGGTTTGACGCAGGAACAGTGTCAGGCCGATCAGGATGACCATCGTGGCCACGATCGTTATGAGCTGGAGGAGGGGAAGCCTGGCACCAAGGATCTCCACCGGCTGGGACAGTTCGGGCAGCAGCGAGATCGATTTCGGCCGACTGGAGAAAAGCATGAGCAGGAAGTAGCGAATGACGAAACCGAGCGCGAAGGAGGCGATCATCATGGTTGCCGGATTTGCCTGACGGAACCGCCTGAAGACGACGATTTCGCACAGCACCGACAGCCCGGCCCCGCAGAGGAGCACGAATGGCAACAGCAGGTACCACGGCAATTGGCCGGCGAAGACGATGGCCATTGCGTCCGTAGACGGCCATAACAGGGCGAAGACGCAGAAGGCGATGACGTCGCCATGCGCGAAGTTCACGAGCCGCATGACGCCGAAGATGAGGGCAATGCCGAGCGCCCCGAGCGCGTAGAGCGAACCAAGCGAGAGTGCGTCGAACAGGATCTGAAGCATCTCAATTGTCCTCGTAGCCGAAATAGGCAGCCTGGATCGCCTCGCCATTGCCGAGCGTCCGCGCGTCGCCATCGAGCACGATCTGTCCGCCACGCATCAGGATCATCCGCCCGCCCACCATCATCGCCCGGGCCGAGCTCTGCTCAACGATCAGGAGCGTGAGCTGGCGCTGCGCACGCAGCGCGATCAGCCGCTCGTAGACCTGGTCGTTGATGTTGGGGGCGAGGCCCAGTGAAGGCTCGTCGATGGCTACAAGCCGCGGATTGGTCATCAGCGCGCGGCCGATGACCAGCATTTGCTGCTGCCCGCCGGACAGCAATCCCGCCTGCCCGTGCCGCCTCTCTTTCAGCATCGGGAAGGTTGCGTAGACGGCTTCGAGTTCGTCGGCCGCTCGGCTGCGCCAGCCGCGTTCGCGGGCGTGCATGCCGGTTCCGACCAGAAGGTTCTCTTCGGTCGTCAGCGAGCCGAAGACATCGCGCCCCTCCGGCACCATGGAGAATCCGAGCCGGGCGATGTTCTCCGGCGCCTGGCCGGTGATCTCATGACCTGCAAGGTCGATCCGGCCGCCCGCCACCGGCGTAACACCGGCGATCGCGCGCAGCAGCGAAGACTTCCCGGCTCCGTTCGGGCCGGTGATGAACAGGATTTCTCCCTCGTCCATGGAGAAGGAGACATTGCGGACCGCCGTGAGACGGCTGTAGCGGATGGTGATGTCGGAAAGGGCGAGCAGGCTCATTCCATCGCCTCCAGCACAGGCAGGTCGGTGTTCGCGGCCGTGCCCATATAGGCGTGGCGCACCTTCTCGCTGTCGCGGATCGCGGCAGGCGGTCCTTCCTCGATAATCGCTCCGGAATCGAGCACGACGATATGCTGGCAAAGGCCGAGCACCAGCCCGACATTGTGCTCGATGAGCAGGACACCACAGCCGAGATCGCTGGCGATGTGTCTTATCAGGGCGGAAAGCTCCCGCGCCTCCAGTGCGCTCATGCCAGCCGCGGGCTCGTCGAGCAGGATGTATGCGGGCCGTCCCATCAGGGCGCGGCCAATGGCGACGCGGCGCTCGTCCGTGTATGGCAACGTTCCGGCGATGCGGGTACCCAGCGCACCGATGCCTATCCAGTCGAGCATCGCTTCCGCTTCGGCGATGGCAGCGCGCCGGCTCATTCCCAGGCCAACGCCGGTCACTTCCAAATTGTCCAACACAGGCAGGTCGCGGAAGAGCCGCCCACCCTGAAAGGTGCGGGCAATGCCGCGCCGCCGGACCTGATGCGGCTTGAGACCCGTGAGTGCTTCCCCGTCGAGCTTGATGGTGCCTTCCGTCGGTGCCTGGAAGCCGGTCAGCACGTTGACGAGCGTGGTCTTGCCAGCGCCATTCGGGCCGATGAGGCCACTGATGCGGCCGGGCGTAATTTGGAGGTCTACCGATGACAGGGCCTTCAGCCCCGCAAACGATACCGAGACGTTCTCCGCGCTCAGATGACTCATGACCCTTTCCTTCTTTCTACCGACGGAAAGGCGCGAAGCATCCGGCCTTGCGGCCAGCCACGTTGCAAATGTCTTCCCCTGTCGGTTCCGGCGGTCTCTAGCGGACTGCTCGGGTGCCAAATTCACGCCGTTGCCCGGCGTCGTCTTGTCGTTTCGCGCACCGGATTTTGTCTTCCGCCACGCGCGGTCGGTTTTGGCCGGCCGATCTCCTCGCCTCCGGCTCCTCCGCCGGCATTCCCGGCTGACGTCAGCCGGCCAGATGCCCTTCAGCACGCGCCAGCGCGGCGCGCTGTTCGGTTCGCGCGGCAAGCGCGTCTTCCAGCGTCACCGGGACGAAGCGCGCCGGGGTGTGCGGCTGGAGCTGGGCGATAAGGTCCATGTCGGCCGATATCACCACGCCCAGCATCATATACCCGCCACCCGAAACCGCGTCCCGGTGAAGAACGATCGGCTCAGTGCCACTCGGCACCTGGACGGATCCGTAAGGATAGCAGGCATCGACGATGTTCGAGGGGTCGGAGCCCGCACCGAAAGGCTGCTCGCGCTCGACGAATTCCAGCGGCGTTCCGCCGCGGAAGCGATAGCCGATACGGTCGGCTTCGGGCGCGACCTTCCAGGTTTCCTCAAAGAACCGATTGCCGGCAGCCTCAGTGATCCGATGCCAGTATATGCCGGGAAGCATTCTGAGTTCCGCCGGACTATTGCGCGCGCGGCGCAGATTTGCAGGCAGTGAAAGACCGGCTTTGCCGGAACCTTCGCCGAGGGGAAGCTCATCGCCCGCTTTCAGCGTGCGGCCCTGATGGCCGCCAAGCGCGCCCAGAATGTAAGTCGAGCGCGAACCGAGAACCACGGGTACGTCGATGCCGCCGGAGACGGCCAGATAAGCGCGCGCGCCGCCCTTGAGGAAGCCGAAAGAAAGTCGGTCACCGGCCTTCACCGGAAAACTTTCCCACGTCGACCGTTCCTCGCCATTGAGTTTGGGTGGGAGCTCTCCACCTGTGACGGCGACGACCGCGGATTGGGTGAATTCGAGTTCGGGACCCATGAAAGTGGCTTCGAGCACCGCGGCACCCGGATCGTTGCCGACAAGCAGGTTTGCGATGCGTGTCGCAAAGCGGTCCATGCCGCCGCCTTCTGGAATGCCGACATGATAGTGGCCGGGTCGGCCAAGGTCCTGCACGGAAGTGGAGAGGCCGGGAGAGATTACCTTAACGGCCATTGATAAGCTCCATCAGCTTTGCATTGGTGCCGTAAATGTCGCTGTTGAAATCCTTCAGGCTGAAGGTGCACTCGCGAACCGTCGGCTGCCACCGATTGGCTTCGATTTCCTCAAGCGTGGCGTCGTAGTCATCGCGGCCAATGGCCTTGAACTTGACGATATCGCCTGGCTTGAACAGGCACATGTCATCGGCGAGGTAGCGCACCTTCCTGGTCGGGTCGTAGATCGGGGCCGGGGTTATGCCATACATCTGGTAGCCGCCAGCGCCGCGTACCGAATAGATCGCTGCAAAGCAGCCGCCATGGCCAATGGTGAGCTTGGGAGTGTCGGTGCGTGGACGCAAGTATTTCGGCGCCTGAATCTGTTTCTTGCGCTCAACCATCTGGTACAGGAAGGGCAGTCCGGCGACGAAGCCGACCATCGATACGAACCAGGGCTGGCCGGAATAGGCCTCGATAAACTCTTCCACCGTGGCGTAGCCGTTGATGCGTGCCGAATATTCAAGATCGGTGGAGGAGGGGTCCTGATGGCGCTCGCGGAAGCGCAGGCAGGTTTCACGCGTCCATGGATCCTGGAAATAAACCGGCAGTTCGATGATCCGGGTCTTCAGCACCGGGTCCGACTTCGAGGCGGCCTCTTCCATCGACTTCAGTTCGCTGAGCAAATCCTGCGGCTTGACGATGTCGGGGTTGAAGCGAATCTGGAAGCTGGCGTTGGCTGGGCAGATCTCGGTGACGCCTCGGATGCCTGCCGTACGCACCGCATTGGTCATCGAAAGGCCGGTAAAGAAGGAGGTGAGCGACATTTCTTCGGACACCTCGCCGAAGATATGTTCGTCACCGCCGAAGTTGAATCGTATCGACATCGGTCCTCCTTAACC
>NZ_RZPI01000330.1:0-865 GCF_003998715.1 Mesorhizobium sp. M7A.F.Ca.CA.002.15.2.1 | reverse complement strand
CCCGCCAATGCTGCGGCGTTTTCGATGAGCCAGCCTTCCAGCCAGCGGGTATGCACGTCTCCCGCCCGCATCGCCGGATCGGCGGCCAGCGCAAGAAACAGCGGCTTGGTGGTCTTGAGCCCGCCGATCTTCAACTCGTTGAGCGCGCGGATCAGGCGCACTATCGCCGCCTCGCGCGTCTCTGCATGCACGATCAGCTTGGCAAGCAGCGAGTCATAAAAGGGCGGCACCTGATAGCCTTGATAGAGCATCGAATCGAAGCGTACGCCCGGACCGCCGGGAATGCGAAGCTCGGCCACCTGCCCGGGGAATGGAGCGAACTCCTTCGCCGGGTCTTCGGCATTGAGCCGGACTTCGATCGCATGCCCTTTGACGGAGACATCGCTTTGCCGGATCCGCAGCTTCTCGCCGCCGGCGATGCGAAGCATCTCCGCAACGAGGTCGATGCCGGTGATCGCTTCGGTGACCGGGTGCTCGACCTGGATACGGGTGTTCATCTCGATGAAGTAAAAGCGGTCTGCTTCATCGTCGTAAAGATACTCTACCGTGCCGGCACCAGAGTATTTGACCGCCTTGGCCAAGGCGACCGCTGAAGCGCAGAGCTCTTCGCGCAGCCTGTCTGAAAGTGCGCGCGACGGCGCCTCCTCCCAAACCTTCTGGCGTCGCCGCTGCAGCGAGCACTCCCGCTCGTAGCAGTGGATGGCATCGCTTCCGTCTGCCAGCACCTGCACCTCGATATGGCGGGCCTTGCCGATCACCTTTTCCATGTAGAGACCACCATCGCCAAAGGCGGCGAGGGCTTCTGCTTCGGCCTGAGGAAAGGCTTGTTCGAACTCGGCAAGCGAGTTCGAACAAGCCTTTCCTC
>NZ_RZPI01000032.1:0-18755 GCF_003998715.1 Mesorhizobium sp. M7A.F.Ca.CA.002.15.2.1 | reverse complement strand
GTTGACGAATTCCTTGGTGCCGTCGAGCGGATCGATCAGGAAGAAAGCCCCATTTAGGTCGGGCGGCACGATACCGGCGGAAGCTTCTTCCTCGGCCACGCAGGGGATATCGGGAAATGCGGCACGCAGTCCGGCGAGAATGATCTTTTCGCTCTCGCGGTCCGCCTCGGTCACCGGCGAGGCGTCGGACTTGCGGTCAACCGCACAGCCGGCGTGGAACACGCGCATCACCTCGCGCCCGGCCGACAAGGCCAGGCGCTCGAAGATTTCAAGCATCAGCCTGTCGTCAGATGCCGCCGCCGCTATCGTATTGGTCTTCGGCAATGTCGCGCTCGTTCAGCCAGTGTTCCAGGGCGTCGACCATCTCTTCGGCCGATTTGCCGAGTGTCTGCAGATGGATCTCCGGGGTTTCCGGCGCTTCATAAGGGGAATCGACGCCGGTGAAATTCTTGATCTCGCCATTCAGCGCGCGCGCATAGAGGCCCTTCGGATCACGCCTGGCGCATTCCTCGAAGGGCGTATCGACGAACACCTCGACGAATTCTCCGTCGGCCATCAATTCACGTGCCATGCGCCGTTCGGCGCTGAACGGCGAAATGAACGAAACAATGACGATCAACCCGGCATCGGCCATCAAACGCGCCACCTCGGCGACGCGGCGGATGTTCTCGACGCGATCGGCATCGGTAAAGCCAAGATCGCGATTGAGACCGTGACGGACGTTGTCGCCGTCGAGGATATAAGTATGACGGCCGGTGGCGAACAGCTTCTTTTCGAACAGGTTGGCGATGGTCGACTTGCCGGATCCCGACAGCCCGGTGAACCAGAACACGGCGGGCCGCTGGTTCTTCATGTCGGCGCGCACGCGCTTGCCGACATCGAGCGACTGCCAATGGATGTTTTCGGCACGACGCAGCGAGTGCAGGATCATGCCGGCGCCGACCGTGGCGTTGGAGATGCGGTCGATCAGGATGAAGGCGCCGGTTGTGCGGTTTTCGGCGAAGGGATCAAAGGCGATCGGCGTCCGCGTCGAGATGTTGCAGATGCCGACTTCGTTCATTTCGAGCGACTTGGCCGCTTCATGGGCAAAGTCGTTGACGTTGATCCGGTATTTCAGATCGGTGACGGTGGCGCTGGTCTGGTCGGTCTCGGTGCGCAGGATGTAGGAGCGGCCCGGCAGCAGCGCATGCTCGTCGAACCAGACGATGTTGGCGGCGAACTGGTCGGCGACCTGCGGCCGTGCGGCAGGCGAAACCAGCATGTTGCCGCGCGAGATTTCGACTTCGTCGTCGAGGACGAGCGTGACGGCCTGTCCGGCAGCCGCCTGGGCGAGATCGCCGCCATACGAGACGATCCGCTTGACGCGCGAGGATTTGCCCGACTTGGCGACAACGACCTCGTCGCCGGGCGCAACCGAGCCGGAAGCGACCGTGCCGGCAAAGCCGCGAAAGTCGAGATTGGGACGATTGACATACTGGACCGGGAAACGGAACGGCAGTTCGACCATCGCTTGGTCGACCGACACGGTTTCGAGATGCTCGATCAGCGTTGGGCCGGAATACCATTCCATGCTTTCCGACCGACGGCTGACATTATCGCCATAACGGGCCGACATCGGGATCGGCACAATGGTCTGGAAGCCGAGATCGCGCGAGAATTGCCCGTAGTCTTCGACGATCCGGTCGAAAACCGTCTGATCGAAATCGACAAGATCGATCTTGTTGACGGCCAGCACGACGTGGCGGATGCCGAGCAGCGAGGCGATGATCGAATGTCGCCTTGTCTGGCGAAGCACACCCTGCCGGGCATCGATCAGCACGATCGCCAGGTCGGCGGTCGAGGCGCCGGTGGCCATGTTGCGGGTGTATTGCTCGTGACCAGGTGTGTCGGCGACGATGAATTTGCGCTTCGGCGTGGCAAAGAAACGGTAGGCGACGTCGATCGTGATGCCTTGCTCACGCTCGGCCTCGAGGCCGTCGACCAGCAGTGCGAAATCGATGTCGTCGCCCGTCGTGCCATGCTTGCGCGAATCGCGTTCGAGCGCGGCGAGCTGGTCCTCGAAAATCTGCTTGGTGTCGGACAGCAGGCGCCCGATCAGCGTCGACTTGCCGTCATCGACCGAGCCGCAGGTCAGGAAGCGCAGCAGCGACTTCTTCTCCTGCGCCGCCAGATAGTCGCGAACGCCGTCGGTGGGGGCGAGGCTCTTTGCCATGATGTGGCGCATGGTCAAAAGTACCCCTCGCGCTTCTTCTTTTCCATCGAGCCGGCTTCATCGCGGTCGATCAGGCGCCCCTGCCGTTCGGATGTCCGTGCCGTCAGCATTTCGCCGACGATGGCTTCCAGCGTGTCGGCCTCCGATTCGATGGCGCCAGTCAGCGGATAGCAGCCAAGCGTGCGGAACCGCACGAGCCGGTTCTCCACTGTCTCGTCGGGGCGGAGTTTCATGCGCTCGTCGTCCCGCAGGATCAGCATGCCGTCGCGTTCCACCACCGGCCGTTCCTTGGCGAAATAGAGCGGCACGATCGGGATACTTTCCTGCAGGATGTACTGCCAGATATCCAGCTCGGTCCAGTTCGACAGCGGAAAGACGCGGATCGATTCACCCGATGCGATGCGGGTGTTGAATATCTTCCACATTTCGGGGCGCTGGTTCTTCGGATCCCACACATGCTGGGCATTGCGGAAGGAAAAGATGCGCTCCTTGGCGCGCGATTTCTCCTCGTCGCGACGTGCGCCGCCAAAGGCCGCGTCGAAGCCGTATTTGTCGAGCGCCTGGCGCAGCGCCACGGTCTTCATGACATGGGTGTGGGTGTTCGAACCATGGTCGAACGGATTGATGTTGTCGCGCACGCCGTCTTCGTTGACATGAACCAGGAGATCGAAGCCGAGTTTCTGCGCCATCTGATCGCGAAAGGCGATCATCTCGCGGAACTTCCACGTCGTGTCGACGTGAAGAAAGGGAAATGGCGGCTTGGCGGGATAAAACGCCTTCATCGCCAGATGCATCAACACGGATGAATCCTTGCCGACCGAATAGAGCATGACCGGCTTGGCAAAGGCGGCCGCAACCTCGCGGAATATATGGATGGACTCGGCCTCAAGCCGCTGAAGATGCGTAAGCGCTGTTGTCATGGACCGTGGGCGTTCTTTCGTATTTCCAACAGAAGACCTGCCTCAAATCATCGAGCTTTTGCGCCCGGTTCGAGCCTTGTTTCTGGACAATCTTCCTCGTGCCGGCGTTCTAGCAGATCGCCGTTGTCAAGAACAATGCAAGACTGGCCCGGCCGCACATGGTTCGAGAATGAATTTTCCACAGATACCATCAAACCCGGAAATTCCTGCCCGCAAGCTCAACAACCGAGAAAACGCGGGGAAAATATTGCTTGAATGGCCGGCTACGGCTTTCAAGCGACTTCCCTTGGCCGACCGTCGCCTGCCGCCGATTTTCGGTGGCAATCCACCAGATACACTATCGAAAACGGGGGGCGGCCGCTATACCAGCTTCGGCAGCGGGCAAGCGCGTTATGAGGCATGGGCAATTTCGAGGCGAGCGCATTCAACTTCGCTAAACAAGATCCGCCGCATGACACTTGCCGAAAACAGCGAGCCCGAAAATTGAACCGGCTTTCATCCCTCACACAGCAATTCTCGCCTTCGCGGATCAACAACTACTTCTCCATCCTTTGCTTCTTTTTTCCACCGGTTCTGGGGTCGGTGGTCAGCTTTGTGTTCAATTGCGGAGGCCTTTCGTCCGCCCTGCTGATTGCTTTAGGGAAAAGGCGCTTCAACGCCGACCGGCCCATGATCTGGATGACGGTCGCGATCTATGCCTACTGCGCCGCCAATCTCCTGGCGTCCATCGTCAACAACTCGTTTGTCCGGGATGCGCCGCATCTTATCCCGCTCGTCACCTTCCTGTTTTTTCCCGTGTCCTATTCGACCTGGAGCAACACGCAGAAAACCACGCTTGCCCGCATCGTCGTGCTTTCCAGCATGGCCGCCTGCTTTGTCGCGCTGCTCATGGCCGTCATCCAGCAATATTGGATTGGCGTCAGGGCGGAGGGGGGAGCCGGAAATCCGATCGTCTTCGCAACCGTCGTCTGCCTTGCCGTGGTGACGTGTGTGGCTGGCGCCTTGTCCAGTATTGAGCAAGCCCGGACACCCCTCTTCTACGCGACACTGGCCGGGACGATCGCCGTCATCTATTCCGGCTCGCGTACCATCTGGCTGGCACTGCTGATTGCCGGCATAGCCGTCATGTTGATCAACCGGCACAGGCTCAGGGGCAGGAATGCCGTTCGCCTGCTGCTGCTGCTGGCGGCAGTCGGCGTCGTGATCGCCGCTTCCAGCTTCCAGGCGATATCCGGGCGGGTCGACTTTTTGCGCTCCGATTGGGGTGCGCTTGGAGCTAGCGGCAACTACGACACCTCGTTGGGAATACGTGTTGCGCTTTGGGAGATCGGCCTCAAAGCATTCCATGACATGCCACTGTTCGGGCACGGTGTGGGTGCAACCCAGCTTCTGATCAAACAGGGCTTTCATGAGCAGTTCGCGATGGACACAGGCTTCAACCATTTCCACAACGGCTTCCTGACCGCCTTGGTGCAAGCAGGAATTCTGGGCGCCGTGACGCTGGCAGCGATCTTTATCGTTGCCGCTGGAAATGCCGCCCGGGTCTTGCGAAGCAGCAGCGATCCGAACGAGCGGTTCGGCGCCACCATGATTGTCGTCGTGGTGATCACCTATCTGACGGCCGGAATGACAGGCATCCTGGTCGGCCATGACATTCTGGACTCGGTGCTGATGGTCTTCCTGGTGAGCGGAACATATCTCGCCTCCGGACGTCATGTTCCTTTGCTGGACGAACCGGCACTTGCACCAGTCACGCAAGACCTGTCTCGGGCAAGGCCATGAAGGTTCTGGTCACGGGCGCGACAGGTTTCATCGGGCGTCTTGTCGTGCGCCACTTACGCGAAGCCGGTGCCGAGCTTCGCCTCGCCTCCCGCCATCCCGAGAGGCTTGGTTCGGAGAACGAGACTGTGCCGATGCCCGGCTTCGATGCGCCGGCCGCCGCCTTCCTGGAACTGACCCGGCATATGACTGACGTCGTCCATTGCGCTGGCCTCAACAATGATCGGGGAAATGCAACCGAAGCCGATTACCAGGCGGCCAATGTGGAACTGAGCGCAAGGCTGGCGCATGCAGCGGCGGCCCAGATAAGCGGACGTTTCATTCATCTCTCCTCGATCCGGGCGGTGATCGGCGCGCACGTCAGCGCAACGATCGACGAGGACACGCTTCCTGCCCCACAATGCGCCTATGGACGCTCGAAGCGCGAAAGCGAGATCACGGTTTTGGACGCCTATGCGTCGCATGGCCGCTCCGACGCCGCCGTGTTGCGCCTGCCTCCGGTCTATGGAAGTGGCATGAGGGGAAATCTGGCAACGCTGATGCGCCTTGCCGATACGCCGCTGCCGCTGCCGACTGGTGCCTTGACCGGAATCCGTTCGCTGATGTCTTCCGAGGCCGCGGTGCGAGCAGTGTCGCACCTGCTCAGCCATTCCGGGCTGCTTCGCCCGATCTATGTCGGCGCCGATGTGCCGCCGGTCGCCCTCGACGCCGTCATCGCCGTCTTTCGCAGAGGTTTGGGGCGGCCTGTGCGCCTGATGGCGATGCCGGCCGGGCTGATACGGCCGGTGGTGGCCGCACTCGGCAGGCGGGCGTTCTGGGACAGCCTGACCGCGACACAAATATGCGACCCCGCCCTGCTGGTATCGCAGGGGTGGACGCCCGAAGCCGGCACGCTTGAGCGGCTGGCCGAGCTGGCGCGGCTCAGCAGATCCTGACTTTCTTGCTTGACCATGATCTTTTCATGGTCTGCTCAGCGGTAGAGCGTTCCAAACAGGATCCGAAGATCGAGCCAGAACGACGCGGTGCGGAGGTAGGCAGCATCCGTTTGCGCCAAGAGCTCCGGGTTAGACATGTCGATGCCCCTGATCTGGGCCAGGCCGGTTATGCCCGGCAGCGCCGCCAAAACCCCCAGCCGCCTGCGACACTCGATCAATTCCGTCTGGGTCGGCAGGCAGGGCCGCGGCCCGACCAGGCTCATTTCCCCCTTCAAGACGTTCCAGAATTGCGGCAGCTCATCGAGCTTGAACTTCCGCAAGACCTTTCCAACCGATGTCACGGAATCCGCCGGCGCCTCATGCGAGGGTAGCGACGGCGTCCCGACATACATCGTGCGCAACTTGTGGCAGCGGAAAAGCCGACCGTCACGGCCGACCCGCACCTGTGAAAAAATAGCCGGGCCCGGCGACGATGCCCGAACGGCAAGGACGGTGAGCGCCAAGACAGGAGATGTCGCCACCAGCAGCAGAGCCGCACCGGCAAGATCGAAGATTTGCTTGGCTGCCTTCATGAACGGCCGATAGTGCTCCCTGCCGAAGTCCCGAGGCAATGCCGCAGGCCAATGCCGTCAATCCGGTCGACGTAGCATGAGCCGATCTCTTGACCAAGCGCGCCACGCAGCCGTCGCAATGTTCAGATGCGCCCCAGGACGAAGGCGAGATAGAGCCCCAGGTTTCCGGAAACGGTCTGCCGATAGACGCCGCTTCGGCGCAAGCCTGCCAAGCGGCGGAAAAGGCCGCCGTCGCGCCCGCGGGTGAAAAGGTCGAGGCACACCATCGCGTCCTCGGTCAGGAGGTCGCGATTGACGGCAAGACCGTCAAGGTTGAGGTCCGTCCAGCCGGCGAATTCCCCCTTAAACAGGCGGCCAAGCCGGGACACCCTTGCTTTCCAGGATACGTTGGCGCCGACCAGGTTTGCCGCATGCTGCCGGTAGCGCACCAGCGGCCGCGGATCGTAGCGGACGATGCCGCCGGCGGCGGTCACGATGAGATAGGCCCACCAGTCGTGGCTGACGAACCCGGTCCGCATGCAGGCCCTGGCCAGCAGGTTGCGTGCCGCTGCGTTGAGCAGGATGGTGTTGCCGCCGGCGATGCTTTGCACAAGCGCGTTGCGAAAGGTTGGCGGCCGGGCAAACAAAGGCGAATGGCCGACAAGGCTTCCTGTTTCCGTCATGGTCGCGGTTCGCGAACAAAACATCAGCGGGATTTTCGCATCCTGGGTCCGCATCCAGTCGATAGCGCTCTCCAGCCTGTCGGGCTCCCAGATATCGTCCTGGTCGCAGAAGGCATAGCAGTCCGCCTCGATGCGTCGATCGACGATCATGGAGCGGAAATTGGCGGCGAAGCCTTGCCGCGGCCCCTCGACGAGCGTCATTCGACACTTGGGCCGCCAGCGGGATTTCCATGCCTCGATGATGGCGGTCGTGCCATCGACGGAGCCATCGTCGGATATCCACAGGTCGACCAGAGGGTGCGACTGCTCGAGCAGGGACTGCAGCTGCTCCTCGATGAAGGCGGCGCCGTCTTTCGTGCCCATCAGGACCGCGATGCGCAGATCATCTTTGCTCACGAGCAAGATCGCTTTCTGATTCTGATTGGATCTATCTCTTTGATTTGGCGCAATTCCCAAAGGTAAGCGCCGTGCGCTTTTCCCGGAATTGTTCTAGGTCGCCTGCCCGGCCGTCTTCGGAATCGCGTCTTGACGTGCACTTGCCCTGGCCTTCTTGGCGCGGTCGAGACCTGCCAATGCGGCGAGCGCGGCAGCCTTGTCCTGGTTTTTCGCCGACTGCTGCAGCGCCGTGAGCGCGACCTGGACATCCGACCATTCCACGACGTCCGTGCTGAGGCCGAAAATCTTCGAGATGCCGAGTTCGACGAGTTCCTCGTCTTCGCCATGCAGCGTTTCGTGGAGTTTTTCACCCGGCCTTATGCCGGTGAACCGGATCGCGACGTCCTTGTATGGGCTCTTTCCGGACAAGCGGATCATCGTTTCGGCCACTTCAAGGATCGGTACCGGCTTGCCCATGTCGAGCATATAGACGGCATAATCGTCTCCGCTCTGCCGCGACGCGGCATCGGCCGCCGACATGATGACGAGATCGACGGCTTCGGCCACGGTCATGAAATAGCGTGTCATGCGCCGGTCGGTGATGGTGACGGGCCCTCCGGCCTCGATCTGCGCCTGGAATATGGTCGCCACCGAACCATTGCTGCCGAAGACGTTGCCGAACCGCACTGCAATGAACTTGGTGGCCGGGCGACGCCCGCTTGTCTCGCCTGCCGGCGTGCCATGCAAGGCGCTGATGATCTGTTCGGCGGCCCGCTTCGTCATGCCGAGCACTGACGAGGGATCCACCGCCTTGTCGCTCGATATCAGGACAAATTGCGCAACCCCGCACTTGGCGGCGACCTCGGCACAGACGAGCGTTCCGAAGATATTGGTCTGGATGGCCGAATCCCAGTTTTCCTCGAGCAGCGGAACATGCTTGAGGGCCGCGGCATGAAAGATGATGTCCGGCCGGAATTCCGTGACGACACGCGTTATCTGGCGCCGGTCCGCGACATCGACGATGCGGACCTTGAGGCGGTCGTGGTCCTTCTCGTCAACATACTGGCTCAGCTGGAAAATGCCGAACTCGGAGTTGTCGGCGACCAGCACCGCCTCGGCTCCGAGTTCCAGCGACCGCCTGACCAGCGTCTGACCGATAGAACCGGCACCGCCGGTCACCAGAACGCGTTTGCCGCCGACAAAGGCGCCGATACGCTGGATATCGGACGCGACCGTCGGCCGGCGCAGGATCGTTTCCATCTCGACGGTGTCGAGAACCAGCTTTCCGTGCTGTTCCAACTCCGAAAGGCCTGAGAACTGCACCACATTTATGTCGCCGTGCCGGGCAATGCGCACAAGTTCCGAATAGTCCTCGATTTCGTGCTCGGCGCCGCTGCCGAAAATCAGCAAGTCCAGGCTCTTGGTGCCGGTCGCATAGTCTTCCAGGACATCGATCAGGCGCGGCATTGTCGCCACCACGGGAACACCTTGAATCCGCGTGCCCAACGGTGCGCCGCGCTCGGTGGCCATGATGCCTGCGATGGAATAGTCCGCCGGTTGCGCCGTGCGCGTGAAGCGAATGATCAGGTCGGCCTCGCCGAGCCGGCCGACAAACAGAGCGCGCTTGGCCTGCTGGTCGGTCTTGCGGCTCAGAATCCCCCAGCTCGCGCCGTCACGCAGGAAGCGGTAGAACAGCCGGGGTGCCGATATGATGGTGAAGGAGACGAGGAAGAAGACGATGAACTGACGCTCGTTGAGCCCCGCCACCGGCCGGTAAAAACGCAGCAGCAGCGACGCCATGTAAAGAGTGAACGTCAAAATCGCGCAGCTCTTCAGGATGTTGAAAAAGTCCGGCGTCGAGGCGAAGCGCCAGACAGTGGTGTAAAGGCCACTGTAGCGGAACAACAAATGGCTGATGACGACGATGCCCGCCCATGTCGCCAGACCCTCGTTGGAGAACGCTTCGAACGAAAGATTCGACCGCGAAAGAATAAGGCTGAGTGCCACGGCGACCAGGACCATGACCACGTCCTGGACCATGATGAAGGCGCGCCGCATCTGTGGCCTGAGCCCGAACACAGCTTCTAGATGGGAATTCATTGGACGGCACTAGACTCCAGGCTCAAGGGCATCGACACCAGCGAAGTGCGAACACGAAGATACTTCGCGATCAATCACCTTACCCACGTGCCATCCCCGACCCCCGCCGTCCTGTATCGCATACTGCGGGTGCGAGGGCATAGCCAGAGGTTTTTTCGGACAAGAGCGTGAATACGAGTAAGCTTGACGCCCTGTTACTGGATCGGTGGAGTCCGATCGGTGCGTTGCGATTTGGACACTGCCGCCGCGTCAGCGTTGTTTCGGTTTTGCCGCAATTGACTCTGCTCTCGACCTCGCTACGACGCAACTGGTCGAAATGGCTATGAAGGCCAAGTTTGCGGGTCGAGTGCGTGCAGAGGACAAAGCTACCAGAGGTGGGGCGCGGGCGCGCCACATTATAGTCATAACATGTCGCGACATGATGGCACGCTGGCCATTTCCATACTGGGACGGCCTTCAGAGACGTAATGACTCGGTTGCAGCTTCCAAAACCGGCGTAGAGTACAGGCAAGGCTCATGATCGCAGAAGCCAGCTCTGTGGCTTGCCCATCCATGGGATACAATTATGGCTGTTGCCGCGACGACAATGAAGAGTTCGAAGTTAAAGCGAGAAAGCCAGGGCGAGCGCACCTGCTTGATGGTTCTTGGCATGCATCGGTCCGGCACCAGCGCGTTGGCCGGCGTGCTTCAACTGCTGGGTGTTGCTCCACCAAAGAACTTGATTCCCGCCGACGAAAGCAACCGGACAGGTTATTGGGAACCATTGCATCTGGCCCTGCTGAACGAGCAGCTCTTGCTCGAACTTGGTAGCCGGTGGGACGATTGGAGGCCGGTCCGGGTCGAGGAACTGTCGGCAAGCCGGTTAAGATTCTACCACGACGAGATCGCTCGCCTACTCGATGGCGAATATGGCGGCATGCCAACGATCGTGCTCAAGGAGCCGCGGATTTCGCGCATTGTGCCGATCTATCAGCAACTGCTTACATCGCTCAGGTACAAGACTGACTATGTAACGATCACTCGCAATCCACTGTCGGTCGCCAAATCGCTGGCAAAGCGCGACGGAATGGATCTGGGATTCGCCTCCCTCGTTTGGCTGAACTACGTTCTGGCCTCCGAGAGAAGCACTAGGAATTCACCTCGTGTCTTCTTGTCGTACGAGTCGATGGTTCGAGATTTCGGGCCTGCCCTGGAGAAGATCTCAGAACGATTTTCGATCGAATGGCCGCGCAAGATTAGCTCTGTCGAGAAAGAAATTGCAGCTTATCTGTCGACTGATCACCAGCACCATCTGGCGAGCGTCGACTTGCTCATGGCTAATGATGGCGTGCCGGATCTGGTCAAGCGAGCCTATGTTGCCATGCTCGACCTCGAGGAAGACGCGTCTTCGCCAGCAGCGACCGCCGAACTCGATGCAATCTATGACGAATTTGAGGACAGTTGGCTGCCGGCTGGCCAAGTCATGTTTGCCGAATTGCTGGCGCGTGAGACCAAGGCGCGCCTCGCGCCGACAACCGATTACGCCGCCACAGAGTTAAGACTGGTCGGCAATGTCCGGGCGCTGATGTCTCAAGTCGATCAACTTAGCGCGGAACGCGATGCGTTGAAATCAAAGATCGTAGCGATGGTTGAGGACCAGAACCCAATGGAAGGGCAGGCGGTCGAGGGTGAGATAAGAGCAGAGCGACTGAAGTCAAGCGAGTTGGCCACCGAGTTGGCCACAAGGATCGGTGAGATTGCGAGCTTGAATGCCGAACTCTCAACGCGCTCGGCGCAACTCGCAGATTCGAGACAGGAAATCGCAAGGTATGTCAGCCAGATGTCAGCTCTCCAGGCAGATTTGAGATCGCTCACCGAGCAGTACGACAGCCGGGGCCTGGACGTTTCGACCCTGAGGGACCAAGCAGAACAACTGCGATTGGAGATCGCCGCCAAGTCAAGCGAGTTGGCCACGAGAATCGATGAGATCGCGAGCTTGAATGCCGAGCTCTCAACGCGCTCGGCACAACTCACAGATGCGAGACAGGAAATCGCAAAGCATGTCAGCCAGATGTCAGCTCTCCAAGCGGATTTAGGATCGCTCACCGAGCAGTACGACAAGCAGGGCCTTGACGTTTCGGCCCTGAGAGGCCAATTGGCGGCCGTGACGGAAAGCCTTCAGGCAGCGGCGCGCGAGCTAACGCTTATCCACGAGAGCAAATCGTGGAAAGTTGCGAAAGCATTGTCAAAGCTTGCTTTGCCGATCCGAAAGATTGGCGCAGACACACGAGGCACGGATAAGTGAGCGCAAAACAGAAGACATCAGCAGATATCTACGTTTTCGATGTCGACCCGAATTCGGACACGGCTGCGGCAAATGTGTTGCGGTTAGTCGGCAGGGATAAGGATGTCCTCGAAATCGGCGCCGGACCGGGGTCGATCGCCAAGCCACTGATAGCTCTGAACGGCTGTCGGGTTACCGCGCTCGAATATGATCCGAACTGCATTCCGATCCTGAAGAGCTTTTGCGTCGACGCGGTCCAGGGCGATCTCAACACGCCAGGATGGGGCGAGGTCTTCGGTGAGCGACGCTTCGATGCCGTCGTCATCGCGGATGTGCTCGAGCATCTGGTCAATCCCTGGGAGACATTGAGGGAGGTCACCCGCTATCTGCGGCCTGGCGGCAGCGTGGTCTCGTCGATCCCCAACGCCAATCATGCCGCAATGATGGCGATGATGCTTGATGACAATGTCGACTACCGGGACTGGGGCCTTCTCGATCGCACACATATCCGCTTCTTTGGCGCCAAGAACCTTCAGCACCTCTTCCGCCAAGCCAATCTGAAGATCGTCGACGCGCTCTTTGTCGTGCGGACGCCCGAGATGACAGAGTTCGCCGAGAACTGGAAGAAAACGCCCGAACAAGTCCGGGCAGCTTTGGAACTCGGCGCCTATTCGCAGATCTATCAGACGGTCGTGAAGGCAGAACTGGCGAACTCGCCGAAGAATGAGTTTGTCCTGCTCGATCGCGCGCCCCCGAAAATCGGCAAGCCTGTTTCGAATTTGCCGTTTGTCCCGCCGCCACACTATTCGCCACAGCAGCGACCGACGTTCAGAACGATGGTTGGCCGCATGCTCGGCCCGACCGGCCGTCGCATCGTGAAGTCGATCCTGAGCATGCGATAATGGCGCTGCGTTATGTTGCCTACTATCTGCCGCAGTTCCATCCGTTCCCCGAGAACGATGAATGGTGGGGCAAAGGGTTCACCGAATGGACCAACGTTGCGAAGGCGGAGCCGCTCTACGATGGCCATAATCAACCGCGCTATCCGACCGATTTCGGCTACTACGACCTTCGCGTCCTGGACACCATCCGCGATCAGGCCGAGGTCGCTAGGGAGCACGGGATCGACGCTTTCTGCTTTCACTACTACTGGTTCGACGGCCACCGGCTGATGGAGAAGCCGGTCGATGCTTTCCTGACCGACAAGAGCATCGACATGGGCTTCTGCCTGTGCTGGGCGAACGAAAACTGGACCCGCCGATGGGACGCCGCCGAGCACGAGGTTCTAATCGCGCAGACCTATGGTCCGGATTGGGAGTTGCGCTTCATCGAAAGCCTCTTTCCCTATTTCAAGGATCCCCGCTATCTGCGGGTCGATGGCAAGCCGTTGCTGGTCGTCTACCGGCCGCAGCATCTTCCTGACGCCAAGGCCGCAGGTAAGCGCTGGCGGGAGCATTGCCGCAAGATGGGTATCGGCGAAATTCACATCGTGAACGCGCTCGTTCACGGCAATAACGACTACGAGCAGTATGAGTTCGACGCAGGCGTCGAGTTCCCGCCGCACAACATGAAATTCCATGGTGTGAAGGAGATCGTGCCGACCTATAAGCCATTCGAAGGCTACCCGGTCGAATATGCCAACGTTGCGCGCGATTTCCTATCGAGGGACCATAGCCGCAAGCGGATCTATCGAACCGTTTTCCCCGATTGGGACAATACGGCCCGGGTAAAGAATCGCTCATTGATCGTTCTTGGCTCCACCGTTGCAAATTATGAGCGCTGGCTGCGGGGATCGAGTTCGCTGACGCGCGCCAATCGCGCGGAAGGCGATCAACTGGTCTTCATCAATGCTTGGAACGAATGGGCCGAGGGATGCTATCTCGAACCAGACCGGAGACACGGCCGGGGGTTCCTGGAGGCCACGCTTCGCGTGAAAAATGGCATGTCGATGGTTGACGATATTTACGACGTTGCGCCGGAACGCGTGCGGTTCGAACTCAGGCAGCAATTAGCGGCGATCCCCGAGGAAGCCAGGGACGCCGAAATCGCAAAGCTCCGTGCCGCAAAAATCCGGGAAGTCGCTGACCTCGATGGCAAGGTGACTTTGCTCAAGCAGGAAGCCAGCCGCTTGCAGTCCGGGAATGAAACCGCTCCTGAGCCGCAGCGCGAAATCACGGAAACTGCGGCGAGAAGCATTCAAAAGGCGCGGGACGCCCAAGCGGTTGAGCAACCTCAGCCGAAGCTGACGACGACGAGCCCGGCGGTCCTGACGATGCCTGAACCCGGTTCGATCAAGGTGCCCCTGAAGTTCAGGGTGGCGCACCGGCTTTACGACAGGCCAATGATGTTCAAGGCCGTCCGCTTTGCCTATCGTGCCGCGAAACGCGTGGTTAATCCGTCCTCTGCAACCGAGCCGGCGCAAAAAAAAAAAGTAATCGCTGATCTCCCGGACCAGGTTGCGATGGCCTCTAGTCGTCACCAGTTGGAAGGGCACGATGTCCAGGAGGTTTCGCTCGAATCCATTGGCAGGGTGGCGTCGAGCAAACAAGAAATGCTCACTTCGAACGAGGATTGCATTTGGACCGCGTTCTCTCCCTGCAACGTCGAGGCTGAACTAGCTCCGCGACTGCACGTCGCGAAAGGCGTGGTCAATGGCGACGAATTCGCTCGCATGCTGAAGACGGTTCCCTATGAGGCAGCGCCATTGCGGTTCGGTCGGTTTCACAATTGTGTGGCGCATCCGATCGCCGTGGCTCTCGTCACCCGGAACAACCAGGTCATCGCCGAAACGATGCGCATCTACCGCTATGTCAGGTCGCAAGTGACAGAGCTTGAATATTTGGTGGAAGACGATGCAGGCGCGCATCTGAAGGCTGAAACAGCGACCGAGATCGATGCGGACGTGATCATTCCCATGCACTACTCCCAAGCGTTCGGCCATGTGGTCTTTGATATGGTTCCACAATTGTTGGCGTTTCGTGATGAGATCATTGCTGAGCGGTTGCGTGTTGTCCTGTCGACGAAAGCGCCAAAATGGTTGATCAGGATGCTGTCGGTCTGGGGCTTCCTTCCACACCATTTTCTTATCCTCGACGCGGCCAGCACCGCTGTCTACAAGTTCCGTTCGGCCATTGTCTCCAATGCTCTGACCACGTTCACCACGTTCTTCCCGCATCCGGAAACAGCCGATCTGATGTCGCGAACGCTCGTGCTTCCCCCGGCGGTTCAAGACTATCGTGCCAGACGGATATATCTCGGGCGTTCAAGCGAAACCACAAATTCCGGTAGGACGATAGCCAACGAAGCCGCGCTTCAGGCTGCGCTGGTCAAGCGTGGTTTCAAGGTCATCGATCCGGCCGTGCTGGCTTATTCGGACCAGATCGACCTTTTCACAGATGCCGAAATTATCGTCGGAGCGCATGGGTCCGCCTTTGCCAACCTGATATGGTCGAAGGCGGGAACGGTGGTTTTCGACTTGATGCCCGACGCCTGGATCAATTTCTGGGGTGCCGGCGGCGGAGTAGTCGAATTATGGATCAGCCGTATCTGTGCCCTGAAGAAGTTCGACTACAATGTCATATTATGTGACTCTAATGGATCATCTGAAACGTGGCAGCCAAAGACCTATGCCATGCAGTCCACGGTTGACGTTGAAGTGGCCATGGACCACATCGATCAGGCGATAAAAGAGCTACACAAGGCCACCCGATGATTAGTCAGCGCGATTTTCAGGTCTTGTCCAATCTTGTTCGCAGGGACGTGAGCAGCAGGTTCAAGGGTTCGTTTTTCGGGATTGGTTGGGCGCTGTTAACGCCGTTGCTCACCCTTTCCGTTTTCACCCTGATGTTTGGCTCCGTGTTCGGCGTCAAATGGGCCGCCGCAGGTGCCAACCAGAACCACTCCGTCGGATTCTTTGCGCTTGCCCTGTTTTGTGGCCTCATGTTTTTCAACTTCTATGCCGAGGTTCTGTCCAAATCGACGGGGGCTATATTGAACAACGCGACCTTCGTGAAAAAGATCGTCTTTCCGATCGAAATTCTGCCGGCGGTGGTCACCGGTTCCGCGATGGTGCAACTCGGAATCAGTCTGGCCGTGCTGCTGGTCTTTACCCTGATCATAACCGGAAGCCTGTCGCTCTATATCTTGCTCGCTCCCCTTACGATTGTTCCTTTCGTCCTGCTGGTGCAGGGAATTGCGTGGGTCTTGGCCTCTCTGGGGGTCTATTTTCGCGACATCAGCCAGATGATCGGTCCGGTTCTGACGGCGTCCATGTTTCTCTCGCCCATGTTCACGCCCCGAACATCGATGCCGGAATGGCTTCGGCCCTGGGTGGTTTTAAACCCGCTGACGGTGCCGATCGAAAATTTCCGTGCCGTCGTCCTCATGGATACCCTGCCTTCATGGTGGGCGCTGGCCGCCTATTTCTGCGTTGCCTTGATCGTCGCGCTGCTAGGCAGGCTGTTCTTCGAGAAGACACGAGGGGGATTTGCCGATGTCATCTGAGCGCGATAGCCGGCCCTTTGCGATCAAGGTTCGCAACGTCACCAAGCGATACACGATGTTCGAGCGGCCGGAAGACCGCTTCAAGCAGATGATCGTGCCGCGATTGGAACGTTTAGTGGGCATGCAACCCCGCCGCTATTACAAGGACTTCGCGGCTCTCAACGACATCTCCTTCGAACTCGGCCACGGCCAAGTGATTGGCATCATTGGCCGTAATGGATCGGGAAAATCCACGCTGCTGCAAGTGATCTGCGGAACGCTTCCACCGACCAGCGGTACGGTTGAAGTCAACGGCCGGATCGCGGCCTTGCTTGAACTCGGTGCCGGCTTCAATCGCGAATTCACCGGGCGTGAGAATGTCCACCTCAATGCCTCCATTCTCGGCGTCCCACGGGAGGAGATGGCCTGGCGTTTCGAGCAGATCGAAAGATTTGCGGAGATCGGCGACTTCATCGATCAGCCCGTCAAGACCTATTCGTCCGGCATGTATATGCGACTTGCCTTCGCTACCGCGATCAATGTCGATCCCGACATCCTGGTCGTCGACGAAGCGCTTGGGGTGGGCGATGAGGCGTTCCAGCGCAAATGCATGGCCCGCATCGAGCAGATCAAGGACGCCGGAGCTACTATCCTGTTTACCTCGCATGGCGCCCAGACGATCATTCAATTGTGTACCAGCGCAATTCTCATCGATGGCGGCGAGAAGATATTGGAGGGCACACCCAAGCGGGTGGCCAGCCAATATCAGCGGCTTGTCAATCTTCGTGGCGAAGAGGCCAGACAAGTGCGTGAAGAGATCAAGACGCTTGCCGGCACTAGCGATTCGGACGGCCCGCCGGTGATTGGCAATCATGCACCAGCGACGAAGTTGCCGACGCAGAGACCCGAACAGTCGGAGATCGTTGATGATGGTTTTTGGGACCCTGCGCTTACCAGCCAGACCATCACGCCCTATGAAGAGACTGGTGGGCGCATTGCCGACGTGCGGATTGTCAACACCGGTGGGGAAATGGTCAACGTGCTGACCCAAGGCTGTGTCTACGCGGTGCAATATACCTTCACTGCAACCACGGACGTCGACGATCTCGCGTTTGGCACCCTGTTCAAATCCCCTTACGGTGTGGAACTGTGTGGGGGAAATACTGATCGGGTGCCGGATCTTCGGCTGAAGAGCTTAGGGGTAGGCGAGTCTGTGCAGGTCAACTTTGAGTTTAAGTGCCTGCTACGGGCCGGAGTTTATTTCATCAACGTTGGAGCGATGGGGAATGCAAATTTTGAAAGACAATACCTTCATCGCATACTTGATGCCGTGATCTTCAAGGTTATGCCGGCCCCGGATGAGATTGACTACGGCTTCTTCAGCCTGGGAATGACCTTCAAGTTGACCCCCGCTGATTTGACCTCGGACACGCCCCTAGTTCGCAAGATTGCAGCCGCCTGAATTTGTTCCGCATCCATTCGGGGCACCGTTCGATGACCAACGATCAAAGACTTCCAAGCGCTTATCATCGCACGGACGCCATCGCCCGAGCGATGGAGTCAGGCGACCATCGCCAGATCATCGGTGGAATGTGGGATGAAATCGGCCGCTTGCAATTCGACTTGCTGGTCGATAATGGCCTGCAGCCCCGTCACAGGCTGATTGACCTTGGCTGCGGCAGTTTCCGGGGCGGGGTCCACTTCGCCAATTATCTTGACGCGGGTAATTATTTCGGCGCGGACATAAATGCTAGCATCATGGACGCCGGATACGACAGGGAACTGGCGCCGTTGGGACTGGCCAACAAAGTGCCGCGGGCCAATCTGCTGGTGACCGGTGATTTTGACGTTGGCAAATTGGGTACCACGTTCGACTACGCCTTGGCCTTGTCGCTGTTCACGCACCTGCCAATCAACCTCATTCGAACTTGCCTTGAGAAGCTTCGGCCGACAATGGCGACTGACGGTAGGTTGTTCGCGACTTTTTTTGTGTGTGATGATGGCCTGCCATTGTGGCGGCCTATCTCACATCCGAGAGGCGGCATAACCACTTACGGTGACGCGGACCCGTATCATTATAAGGTCGCCGACATTGAGTTTATGGCGGGATCGACAGGCTGGCACATCGAAAGAGAAGTTCGCTTCGATCATCCTCGAAGCCAGCGCTGCTTCGTGCTAGCCACGGCGTGACGCACGCCGTGCCCCGTATTCGGCAACCGCCGCAGTACCATCTCTATGGGTTTGATACGCTGACGCCCGCCATCGGACCGCCCAGCCGTAGAGTTGCTGATCGATCTCGGTCAACGTCGCCAACAGGTCCAGGGTCGATGACGGCAGTTCTTCTCGCATCGTTCGGACCGGCGCTGCGTTGATCCGGAAAACGTTCGACGATGTATCGCCAAGCGCGGCGAAGATTGAGGCGTTGTCGGCCTCGAAATTCTCCACCAGCCCAACG
>NZ_RZPI01000329.1:0-5928 GCF_003998715.1 Mesorhizobium sp. M7A.F.Ca.CA.002.15.2.1 | reverse complement strand
CGCTTTCACCAATCACCAAAGTTGAAAAAAGAGTGCCGTCGACGAAGCTGCCAATCTCCCCCCTTGAGGGGGAGATGGCCGGCAGGCCAGAGGGGGCTGCCTTGGCGCAATCCTTTTGATGCCTCCCGCCTCTTCCTCCAAAGCCGACTTCCCCTGGTGGCTCGTCGTGGCCGTGACCATCGCGATCGCGGTGGCCGTCTTCGTCGCCACCAGCAATCTCTATGCCCAGGTGTTCGCCACGGTCGCCAAGGGCATCGGCGTCACCATCTTCGTCACCGTGATTGCCTTCGTGCTGGCGTCGGCCATTGGGCTCGGCATCGCGCTGATGGGAATGTCGGGTTCGCGCTGGCTGCGCCAGATCGCGCGCTTCTATGTCGAGATCATCCGCGGCGTGCCGATCCTGGTGCTGTTGTTCTGGATCGCCTTTGCCGGCGCGCCGGCCTTCGTCGCGGCCTGGAACGCGCTGACCGCGCCGCTGCAAAGCGCCGGCCTGTTCGGCGAGCTTTTGGTGCGCGACGTGTCGCTGTTGTGGCGCGCCATCATGGCGCTGACCATCGGCTATTCGGCTTTCATCTCGGAGGTTTTCCGGGCCGGCATCCAGGCGGTGGAGAAGGGCCAGATCGAAGCGGCGAAGGCGCTCGGGCTGACCCGCGCGCAGCGTTTCCGGCTCATCGTGTTTCCACAGGCGATCCGCACCATCCTGCCGCCCCTCGGCAATGATTTCGTCGCACTGGTCAAGGATTCCTCGCTGGTCTCGGTGCTCGGCGTTGCCGACATCACGCAGATGGGCAAGGTCTACGCCGCCGGCTCCTTTCGCTTCTTCGAGACCTATTCGATAACAGCCTACATCTACCTCATCCTGACCGTCGGCCTGTCGCTGGCGCTCAGGGCGCTGGAACGGCGGCTGCGCCGCCAGCACGAGGAATAGTTTTTCGGCCAAGGCAGCGCTACGATCCCCGAGCATTCCCGTTGAGGAGGTCCCATGATCGTCGACAAAGCCAATGCGGCGCTGGATTCCGTCTATACGGCCGACACGCCGGAAGCGCTTGAAGAGGCCTATGCCGCATGGGCCGGGACCTATGACAGCGAGACCGCCTCGCTCGGCTACCTCCTGCCTTTCCTGATCACCGCCTGGGTGGCGCGCCATGTGCCGGCGGGCGATGGCCCGTTGCTCGATGCCGGCTGCGGCACCGGCCTGTCGGGACCGTCGCTGAATGCGCTCGGCTACCGCGACATTGCGGGGCTCGACCTCTCGGACGATATGCTGAAGATCGCCGGCAGCCGCAATGCCTACAGCGAACTGAAGCAGGCAATGCTGGGCGGTCCGCTGCCGTGGCCGGACGGGTATTTCCGCGCCTTCTTCTCGACAGGCGTGTTCACCATCAGCCATGCGCCGGCGACAGGCCTGCACGAACTGGTGCGCATCACCCGCAAGGGCGGCCATGCGATCTTCACCGTGCGCGACCGGGTGTTCGAGAGCGGCGGCTTCCAGGCGGTGTTCGATGAGTTGGAGCAGACTGGGAAATGGCGGCCGGTCGAGGAAAGCCCGTGGTTCCGCTGCTATGCGATCGCCGAGCCGGATGCGCTGGTGAAGACTTTTGTGTTTGAAGTGATCTGAGCGGCGCGTTCTCCGATCTTGGCTTCCTTCCTCTCCCCCTGAAGGTGTGGAAGTGAGGACGAGGAACCCGAGTTCTGCGAAGGCAGCTTCCAATTGCCGAAAACCCAAAACATTGATATGAGCCACGCCATGGAAGAGCTTTTTGGCGATCCGGCCTACAAGGGGTTCGTGCTGCAGGACAGAAAACGCCTGCCGTCGCGCTTCTCCGCGCGCGTGTCCGGGGCGCTGACCAGCCGACTACCCTAGGCCGACCCATCGGGGTCGTTTCGCCGGGCCGGAGGTCCGGCACCTGCTCTTTCCCATTCTCATATCGACGGATTTACGCACATGAGCGCACCGCGCACCCTCTACGACAAGATTTTCGACGACCATGTCGTCGATCGCCAGGAAGACGGCACCTGCCTGCTCTACATCGACCGCCACCTGGTCCATGAAGTGACCAGTCCGCAGGCCTTCGAAGGCCTGCGCATGACCGGCCGTAAAGTCCGGCATCCGGAAAAGACGCTGGCCGTGGTCGATCACAATGTCTCGACTTCGCCCGAGCGCAAGTTCGGCATCAAGAACGAGGAAAGCCGCATCCAGGTCGAGGCGCTGGCCAAGAACGCCAGGGATTTCGGCGTCGAATATTATTCCGAGAACGATATCCGCCAGGGCATCGTCCACATCATCGGTCCGGAGCAGGGCTTTACACTGCCCGGCATGACCATCGTCTGCGGCGACAGCCACACCTCGACGCACGGCGCTTTCGGCGCGCTGGCGCATGGCATCGGCACATCCGAGGTCGAGCATGTTCTGGCGACGCAGACGCTGATCCAGCGCAAGGCCAAGAACATGCTGGTGCGTGTCGACGGCCAATTGCCGGAAGGTGTCACCGCCAAGGACATCATCCTGGCCATCATCGGCGAGATCGGCACTGCCGGTGGCACCGGCTATGTCATCGAATATGCCGGCGAGGCGATCCGTGCGCTGTCGATGGAGGGCCGCATGACGATCTGCAACATGTCGATCGAAGGCGGCGCGCGCGCCGGCCTGATCGCCGCGGACGAGACGACCTTCGCCTATGTCAAGGACAAGCCCCGCGCGCCGAAGGGCGCGGCCTGGGATGCGGCACTCGAATACTGGAAGACGCTACAGTCCGACGAGGGCGCGCATTTCGACAAGGTGATCGTGCTCGACGCGGCCAAGCTGCCGCCGATCGTCTCCTGGGGCTCTTCGCCCGAGGACGTCGTGTCGGTGCAAGGCATCGTGCCGAACCCGGACGACATCACCGATGAGAACAAGCGCACCTCCAAGCAGCGCGCGCTCGACTATATGGGTCTGACGCCGGGCACCAGGATCACCGACATCACGCTCGACCGCGTCTTCATCGGTTCCTGCACCAATGGCCGCATCGAGGATCTGCGCGCCGTCGCCAAGGTGGTCGAAGGCAAGACGGTCAGCCCGCATGTCGATGCGATGATCGTGCCGGGCTCCGGCCTGGTCAAGGAACAGGCGGAAGCCGAAGGCCTCGACAAGATCTTTGTCGCCGCCGGTTTCGATTGGCGCGAGCCGGGCTGCTCGATGTGCCTGGCCATGAACGACGACCGGCTGAAGCCGCATGAACGCTGCGCCTCGACTTCGAACCGCAATTTCGAGGGCCGGCAAGGCTTCAAGGGCCGCACCCATCTGGTGTCGCCGGCGATGGCGGCCGCGGCGGCGATCGCCGGCCACTTCGTCGACATTCGCGAGTGGAAGTAGTCCAGACTTGAACGGACCCGAGCCGCACCCGGCTCGGGTCAACGCTTCCCGTCGCGGCGGACGAGTTCGTGGAACTCCTCGCGGCGTCCGGGCTGTTCGGCCGCGACCACAAGCGCAAGCTGTTGTTCTTCGAAGAGCTTGAACCATTCGTCCCATTCGACGAGTTCATAGCCCCCCGCATTGAGCGGCCGTTCAGGCTGGTCCTGATCCTGATAGGCGTGCTGGCCGAAGACCAGCCTCAACATGGGCTGCGTCCCCGCTTCGGGCGAGATGTCGACGATTGCGGGAAAGCCGGCGCGCCCGGCAGCCCACGAGCGGATCGCATCGTGGTCGGTCAGTGTGATTGTGTCGGCCATCGGTCGCTCCAGATTGTCAACGAAGGAACGCTGACCGGAGACGGCGGTTCCCTGACATTATTTTGAGATGGCGGTCCTGCTTGCGGCGAGGCTTAACCGCTTGTTTGGGCTTGCCCTCTAAGCTCTTCCCCGACGTAAGCGAGGGGAAGTCATAGTCGTTTGGACACGGGTCTGCTCATAGCGCTGCTTAACCCGACGATCGCGCTGGCGCTCGGCGCGGCGTTCCTCGTGCTATGGTCCTATCAGCGCCACCGCCCCTATCTGGCCGTGCTGGCGCTCAGCTACAGTCTCTCGGCGGTGGGCTTCCTGCTTCAGTATTTCACCTTGCCGATCGGCATGCCGCTGACCAAGCTGGTGTCGAACATCTGCTTCAGCATCGCCGGCTGCTGCCTGGCCGGCGCCATCGTCCACCGCTATGGCCGCAAGGTGCCCTATGTGGGGATCGGCGCGCTGGCCTGCGGGGGACTGGCGTCGTTCTGCTGGTTCCTGTTCATCGCGCCGGATCTCACCTGGCGCATCCTGGCGATGAACTTCGCTTTCGGCGGTATCAGCCTTCTGGTTGCCGCCGAACTGCGCCCGGTGCGCAACAACGGCCCGACCGAGAAAATCCTGTTCGTGCTGTCGCTGCTGTCGGGCGTCAACTTCTTCGTGCGCACCCTTATCGTCGTCATCGCGCACGGGCCCTTCACGAGCTATGACGGGTTCTATGGCTCGTCCTACTGGACGACGGCGCTGCTGTCGCACGCGCTGCTGTCGCTGCTTATCGCGCTGTGCCTGTTTTCCGCCGCGGCACTCGACGTGTTGAAGGCGTTGAAGACCGAGACCTTTACCGACCCCCTGTCGGGCCTGCTCAACCGGCGTGGCTTCGAGGAGCGCGGCATGCTGCTCTTGCGGCACTGCGCCTCGGCGCGGTTCCCGGTCGCGTTGGTGCTGGCCGACCTCGATCATTTCAAGGCGCTCAACGATGTGCATGGGCATGGGGCGGGCGATCGCGTGATTGCCGATTTCGCCGCCAAGCTTCGGTCGGCGGCCGGCGCGCGCGGTGTTGCCGGGCGTATCGGCGGCGAGGAATTCGCCGTGCTGCTGCCACTCAGCGATCTTGCCGCGGCACGGCTGTTCGCCGAAGCGGTGCGCACGGTCTATTCGGCCGGCCATGTCGACGGGCTTCCCCAGGGAACGAAGGTGACGGCAAGCTTCGGCGTGGCGGCCCGCAGCGGTGACGAGGCGCTGGAGCCGCTGATGCGCCGTGCCGACGATGCGCTCTACAAGGCCAAGAAGAACGGCCGCGACAGTGTACGCCTGTCCTATGAGCGGCCGGAAACGGCGTTCCTGCCGGAGCCGCTCAAGACCGGCTGAATCCTGGCCGGCCAGGACGTTAACGTCTTCTTCGCCCGTCGATGATTAGCTGTCGGCGCGGGTGCGGGAGAACATGAGCGGCGCCAACTTCATCCTGTTGATCAATCTGTCGGTTGCCGGCCTGCTGGCGGCCTGCTTCATGGCGGTCGCCTTCCACGATGTCGGCCGGGCGCCGGCGCGCTGGCTGGCATTTGGCTATCTGCTGGGCATGGCCTATTCGGCCATCGAATTCTCCATTCCCGCTTTTGCCGACGCGCGGCTCCCGGTCGTTGCCGCCTTCGCGGTCTTCCTTGCCGCCACCATTGCGTTCAATGGCGGGCTTGCCCGCAAATACGGCGTGGCGCCGCCCTGGAAGGCGATGCTGTTTTTCCTGTTGGCCACCACCATAGCTGTGTATTTCGTACAGGACCTGCCCCGCCAGTCGCTGATCCGCATCATGGCTTACCAGCTTCCCTATGCGGTCATGCAGTTCATCGGGCTGGCCATCGTCTGGTCATCGAGGCAAAAGCTTGCCCGTCTCGATCGCATATTGATGGCCGTGCTGGCGGCGAGCGGCCTGCAGTTTGCCTCCAAGCCATTCATCGCCCATGCGCTCGGCGGCTGGGGCGCCAATCCGCAAGCCTATCTGCAAAGCAACTACGCGCTGGTGTCGCAATCGCTCGGCACTGTCTTTGCGCTGGCGCTGGCGCTGCTGATGCTGGCCATCCTGGTTCGCGACGTGCTTGCCGAAGTGACGTCGAAGTCGGAGACGGACACGCTTTCGCGCCTGCTCAATCGCGGCGGCTTCACCCGCCATGCCGAACTGGCGGTGCTTGGCGCCCTGCGGCAAGGCGTGCCGGTCGCGCTGGTCATAGCCGATCT
>NZ_RZPI01000328.1:0-5938 GCF_003998715.1 Mesorhizobium sp. M7A.F.Ca.CA.002.15.2.1 | reverse complement strand
CGCCTACCCGCCGCTGTCGGGTATCGGCTACAGTCCCGATGTCGGTGTCGATTATTATATCTGGGCGCTGCAAGTGGCGGGCGTCGGCACGCTGCTGTCGGGCGTGAACCTGGTCTGCACCATCGTCAAGATGCGCGCGCCTGGCATGACCATGATGAGAATGCCGATCTTCACCTGGACCGCGCTCTGCACAAATGTGCTCATCGTCGCCGCCTTCCCGGTGCTGACGGCGGTGCTGGCCCTGCTGGCTCTCGACCGCTATGTCGGCACCAACTTCTTCACGAACGACTTCGGCGGCAATCCGATGATGTACGTGAACCTGATCTGGATCTGGGGCCACCCCGAGGTCTACATCCTGATCCTGCCGGCCTTCGGCATATTTTCCGAAGTGACCTCGGCCTTCTGCGGCAAGCGGCTCTTTGGCTACACCTCGATGGTCTACGCAACCATCGTCATCACCATCCTGTCCTATCTCGTCTGGCTGCATCACTTTTTCACCATGGGGTCGGGAGCGAGCGTCAACTCGTTCTTCGGCATCACCACGATGATCATTTCGATCCCGACAGGCGCCAAGATATTCAACTGGCTGTTCACCATGTACCGCGGCCGCATCCGCTTCGAACTGCCGATGATGTGGACAGTCGCCTTCATGCTGACCTTCACCGTCGGCGGCATGACCGGCGTGCTGCTCGCCGTTCCGCCGGCCGACTTCGTGCTCCACAACAGCCTGTTCCTGGTCGCGCATTTCCACAACGTCATCATCGGCGGCGTGCTGTTCGGCCTGTTTGCCGGTATCAGCTACTGGTTCCCCAAGGCATTCGGCTTCCGGCTCGATCCGTTCTGGGGAAAGATGTCCTTCTGGTTCTGGGTGGTCGGCTTCTGGTTCGCCTTCATGCCGCTGTACATCCTCGGCCTGATGGGCGTAACGCGCCGGCTACGCACCTTCGAGGATCCCTCGCTGCAGATCTGGTTCATCATCGCCGCTTTTGGCGCCTTCCTGATCCTCCTTGGTATCCTGTCCTTCCTCATCCAGATCTTCGTCAGCGTGCGCCGGCGCGAGCAGCTTCGCGACGACACCGGTGATCCGTGGGACGGGCGTACACTCGAATGGGCAACCTCGTCGCCGCCCCCGGCCTACAATTTCGCCTTTACGCCGGTCGTCCACGATCTCGACACCTGGGCGGACATGAAGAATCGCGGTTACCAGCGTCCGTTGACGGGCTTCCACGACATCCACATGCCGCGCAACACCGGAGCCGGCGTCATTCTGGCTGGGTTGAGCGTGGTGCTTGCCGTGGCGCTCATCTGGTACATCTGGTGGCTGGCGATCGTGAGCTTCGTTGCTCTGATCGGCTACGCCATCGCGCATACCTTCAATTACGACCGGGACTTCCACATTCCGTCCAGCGACGTCACCCGCGTCGAGGACGAGCGGACACGCCTGCTCGCAGCCACCAGCCAGGCGGGATGAGCACCATGGCACACGCCGACACGGTGATCGACGACACGATCTTCCACCTGGAAGACGACCACGGCCATGCCGAGAGCGGCAGCAGCACCATGCTCGGCTTCTGGATCTACCTGATGAGCGACTGCCTCATCTTTGCGATGCTGTTTGCAGTCTACGGCGTGCTCGGTGGCAACTACGCCGCCGGGCCCGCGCCGAAGGACCTGTTCGATCTTCCGCTGGTCGCGCTCAACACCACCATGCTGCTCCTGTCCTCCATCACCTACGGCTTCGCGATGCTGGAGATGGCGAAAGGGCGAGTGAGGCCGATGCAGGTGTGGCTGGTGATCACCGGCCTGTTCGGCCTCGCCTTTCTCGGCATCGAACTCTACGAATTCGCCCATTTCATCCACGAGGGGGCGACGCCGCAGCGCAGCGGCTTTCTTTCGTCGTTCTTCACGCTGGTCGGAACGCATGGCCTGCACGTCACCTTCGGCCTGGTCTGGCTGGTGGTGCTGATGGTGCAGGTCTCCAGGCATGGGCTGATCGCCGCGAACCAGCGGCGCCTGATGTGCCTGAGCATGTTCTGGCACTTCCTCGACGTCATCTGGATCGGCGTCTTCACCTTCGTTTATCTGATGGGAATGTTGCGATGAGCGCCGGGCACCAAACAGACACCAGCAACCACAGCCACGCGCATCACGGCGTCAATCACGGCTCGCTGGCCGGCTATCTGACAGGCTTCGGCCTGTCCGTCGTGCTGACCGCCGTTCCCTTCTGGCTGGTCATGACCAACGCGCTCGGCAATCAGATGGCGTCGGCGATTGCCATCATGGCCTTCGCCGTCGTGCAAATCATCGTCCACATGGTGTTCTTCCTGCATATGAACACCAGGTCGGAGAGCGGCTGGACCATGATGGCGCTGATCTTCACCCTCATCCTGGTGATGATCGCGCTGACGGGCTCGCTCTGGGTCATGTACCATCTGAACGTCAACATGATGCCCGGCCATGACATGAGTCAGATACCCTGAGAGAGGGACCTGGCTTTGGACGAACAGGCGCGGACGACACCGCATCCGAATACAGGCGACGGCCAAAGGGTTACGCGTTCGAGATGGACGCTATTGATGCTTTGCCTTTGCGGAGCCATCGGCATCGCAGGGTTCTCGGCGCTCGGTATCTGGCAGCTGGAGCGCCGCGTCTGGAAGCTCGACCTGATCGAGCGTGTCGACCAGCGTCTCAAGGCAGTACCCGTGGCCGCCCCGGCGCCTTCGGCCTGGCCAGCGATCAACGCCAGGGATGACGAGTATCGCCGCCTCGTCGTCACGGGCCGGTTTCTCGGTGATCGCGAGACCCTGGTCCAGGCGGTCACCGATCTCGGCGGTGGCTTCTGGGTAATGGCGCCGTTCCGAGCGGATGATGGCTTCACGATTCTGGTGAACAGGGGCTTCGTGCCGACGGACAAGCGCGATCCGGCAACCCGCTTCGCAGGCAAGCCCTCGGGCGATCACACCGGAATTCATGGCCTGTTGCGCATCAGCGAACCGAAAGGCGGCTTCCTGCGCACCAACGATCCGGCTGCCAACCGCTGGTATTCGCGCGATGTACAGGCGATCGCCGCCAAGCAAGGCATCGGGCAGGTCGCTCCTTATTTCATCGATGCCGATGCCACGCCCAATCCGGGAGGGTGGCCGGTCGGCGGCCTGACGGTCGTTTCGTTCCACAACAACCATCTGGTCTATGCCCTGACATGGTTCGGGCTGGCCTTGATGGTGCTGGGCGCGGTCGCCTGGCTGTTGCGGCAGGCTGTGAAAGACAGGCCCGGCGGGGGCTGACCGCTGACCGCTGGCCGAGGCAAAGCCGAAATTACGCACGGAAGCGCTCATGCCGGCGCAGAGGATGGCGTGATCGCTCTGCTCGTGCCGGCTGGTCATTTCCGACGCGCATCAATAGGTTTCCCTTCAAACCCTCATCCATGAGCGCGCAGGGCAGGCTTCCCAGCCGTCTCGGGCTGGAGCACCTAGCTAAAACCGCTGGCGAAACGCGACCGATTTGCGTATCACTCCGCCGCCATTGGAGCCCTATCGATGTTTGAGACCCTGCAGCCCGCCCCCGCCGACAAGATCCTGGCCCTGATCGGCCTTTATCGCGCCGATCCGCGCCCCGACAAAGTCGATCTCGGCGTCGGCGTCTACAAGGATCGCGACGGCAAGACGCCGGTTATGCGCGCCGTGCGCGAGGCGGAAAAGCGCCTGCTGCAGGCCCAGGACACCAAGACCTATCTCGGCCTTGCCGGCGATACCGGCTTCAACACGGTGATGGCCAAGCTCGCCTTCGGTCCGGGCGCTGACATGACGCGCATCCGCGCCGCACAGGCGCCCGGCGGCTCCGGCGCGCTGCGGCTGGTGGCGGAATTGCTGAAGCGGACGCGTTCGGACGCAACCATCTGGCTGTCGGACCCGACCTGGCCGAACCACATGCCGGTGATGCGCGCCGCCGGCCTGCAGATCCGTGAATACCCGTATTTCGACGCCGCGTCGGGTGCTGTTCGCTTCGACGACATGCTGGCGGCCCTGCGGACCGCAAAGAGCGGCGACGTCGTGCTGCTGCATGGCTGCTGCCACAACCCAACCGGCGCCAATCTGGATGCGGCACAGTGGGCAGCCGTTACCGATCTGGTCGTCGAGCGCGCGCTGCTGCCGTTCGTCGACATCGCTTATCAGGGCTTTGGCGATGGCCTTGAGGCCGACGCCCTCGGCTTGCGCCTGCTGGCGGCGAAAGTTCCGGAAATGGTCGTCGCGTCGAGCTGCTCGAAGAATTTCGCCGTCTACCGCGACCGCGTCGGCGCAGCAATGATCCTGGCCAAGGACGGCGCACAGGCAGATGTGGCGATGAGCCAGATGCTGTCGGCGGCGCGCGCCATGTATTCGATGCCGCCGGACCACGGGGCAGCAGCCGTACGCATCGTGCTGGAGGACGCCGCCTTGCGTGCAGACTGGGAAGCCGAACTTGAAGAGATGCGGCTGCGCATGCTGAGACTCCGTGTCCAGTTCTCCGAAGCCCTGCGCCGGCAATCCAATTCCGACCGCTTCGATTTCGTCGCCAGCCATCGCGGCATGTTCTCCCGCCTTGGCCTCACCGAAGCGCAAGTCGAACGGCTGCGCGCCGAGCACGGCGTCTACATGGTCGGCGACAGCCGCATCAATGTCGCCGGCCTGCCCGAGGACGGCATGGACGACCTCGCCAAAGCGATCGTCTCGGTGCTCGACTGACGTGGCTCGCCTGTGGACAAGGCACTCTCGCCGGCTGACAGCGTTGGCCGCGCGGCCGGCCGCGCGATAGCATCAGCCCTATGACGCCATCGAAAGACATTTCGCGCCTGATCGAGATCATGGCGGCGCTGCGGGCGCCGAAGACCGGCTGTCCCTGGGATATCGAACAGGATTTCTCGACCATCGCGCCCTACACGATCGAAGAGGCCTATGAGGTCGCGGATGCCATCGCGCGCGGCGACCTCGACGATCTGCGCGACGAACTCGGCGATCTGCTGCTGCAGGTCGTCTACCACGCGCAAATGGCCGAGGAGGCCGGCGAGTTTGCCTTCCCCGATGTGGTGCAAGCCATCACGACGAAAATGATCCGACGCCATCCGCATGTCTTCGGCGACGAAAAGGCCCGCAGCGCCGGCATGGCCAAGGGCATGCGGGAAAAGATCAAGGCAGAAGAGAAGGCAGAGAAACGAAGCGCCCGCCTCGCGCGCGGTCTCGATCCCGAAGACAATGGCAAGGGGTTTCTGGATAGCGTGCCGGTCGCCCTGCCCGCGCTGACCCGGGCGCTGAAACTTCAGGAGAAGGCCGCCCGCGTCGGCTTCGACTGGAGCGAGGCAGCACCCATCCTCGACAAGATCGAGGAAGAGATCGGCGAATTGCGCGAGGCGCTGGCCAAGGGCGACACCGCCTCGATCAAGGACGAGTTCTGCGACATGCTGTTTGCCGTCGTCAATCTCGGTCGCCACCTCAAGCTCGATTCGGAAGCAGCGCTGAGCGGCACCAACGAGAAATTCCGCTCACGTTTCCATTATGTCGAGCAGGCTTTGGAGAAAGCCGGCAACACGCTGGACAAGGCTGATCTGGCCGAGATGGAAGCGCTCTGGCAGGAAGCAAAGACCGCGAAGTAGTCTCTCTTTTCGGGCAACTCCCGACGGAAACCGCTATACACTTTTCCTGGAACTGCTCCGGATTATCCGTTGTTTTTGCGACGCAATCTGTTTTCGATCTCTTCGCGCGCGCTTTGCGTGGCCTTCAGCGAGATGGTGGCGCTGCCGTCGTCATTGTCGCTTCGCGAAACCACATCGCCATTGCGGTAAAGCCAGTCGACAAGGCCGAACTGTGCCGGCTCGATCGTCACGGTGAGGTCTTCGAGTTCGCCCGCCATCCGCGTTTCGATGATCGCCTTCAGCGCATCGATGCCCTCGCCGGTCACCGCCGAC
>NZ_RZPI01000327.1:0-5984 GCF_003998715.1 Mesorhizobium sp. M7A.F.Ca.CA.002.15.2.1 | reverse complement strand
GCATGAACACACCGTTTTCGTAACGCAGCGAAGCCGAAAGCCCGTCGATCTTCGGCTCGGCCGTGAAGGCGATGTCGAGCTCCTTGTCGCGATCGAAGAACCGCCGGCCGCGTTCGATGAAATCGGCGACGTCATCGTCGGTATAAGCCTTGGCAAGGCTGAGCATCGGCACCGCATGGCGCACCTTGGTAAAGCCTTCCGCGGGTGCCGCACCGACCCTGAGCGATGGCGAATCCTCGCGCACCAGCGCTGGAAAGCGCTCCTCGATGGCAAGGTTGCGCCGTGCCAGCGCATCGTATTCCGCGTCGGTGATAATAGGCGCGTCTTCGGTATGGTAGCGCCGGTCGTGCTCGGCGATCACTTCCGCCAGACGCTTCAGCTCGGCTTCGGCCTCGCTTTCGGTCAGGGCATCGACTGGTTTTTCGGACATGGTTTTGCACCTGGCTGCTGTTGGCCCGGGACAATAGATCAGGATTCGGATGGAAGGGAGCTGAATTCTGACAAAACCACGCCGAAACAGCGGGATGGAGCCATATGCTGACTCTGTTGCAAAGCCCGGATTTTCACTGGTCGGCGAACCGTAGGTGGTGGGTCAGTCTGAAATCCCATCGGTCACTGAGCACTCAATCGCGTCGGACCGTGCATCGACGAACAGTCGGGTTCCATCTGTGAATTCAATCAGTACTTCTGCCGCACGAAACCGCCAAACGTGGATCACCATTTTTCCTGAGAGAAGTTTTGTCAATTCGACAGTTTCCTCTTCCAAATCCATCGGATTCTCCTAAGCCGCTGAGTGTTTCTTATACGGCCCGCGAACCGTTGGCTTCTCGGCTTCCTTTGCTTCGATCCACTGCCGAACCATGCGCCATCAGGACGCCGCGATGTTCTCGCGCAGCAGTCGCTCGGCGGCGGCGCGGGCCTCGTCGGTGATCGTGGCGCCGGCCAGCATGCGCGCGATCTCCTCTTGCCGCGCCGGCCGGTCCATCTCGGCAATGCCGGTCGCGACACGGTCGGTGGTGCCGGATTTGGAGATCAGGAAATGCGTCGCCGCGCGCGCCGCCACCTGTGGCGCGTGCGTCACCGACAGCACCTGCACGCGCTTCGACAGCCGCGCCAGCCTTTGGCCGATGGCGTCGGCGACAGCGCCGCCCACGCCGGTGTCGATTTCATCGAAAACCAGCGTCGGCGCCGAGCCACGGTCGGCCAGCGCCACCTTCAGCGCCAGAAGGAAGCGCGAAAGCTCGCCGCCGGAGGCCACCTTCATCATCGGCCCGGGCCGCGTGCCTGGATTGGTGCGCACCCAGAATTCGATCTGGTCAATGCCCTCTTCCATGCGGCTCTCGGCATCGCTCTTCATTTCCACGATGAAGGCCGCGCGTTCGAGCTTCAGGGCCGGCAGTTCCGCCATGACCGCCTTGGTCAGGCCGACCGCCGCCGCATGACGAAGCGAGGACAGCTGTGCGGCTGCGATGTCATACGTCTCGCGTGCCGCGGCGGCCTGCTTTTCCAGCCCGTGCAGGCGTTCCTCGCCGGCGTCGAGGTCGGCGAGATCGGCCGACATCGTGTCGCGCAGTTGCGCCAAATCGTCGACGGCGACGCTGTGCTTGCGTGAGGCCGCGCGCAACGAGAACAGCCGCTCCTCCGCTTTCTCCAGCCGCTGCGGATCATATTCGGTGGCGCGCAGTGCGGCCTCGACGCCCGATTGGGCCGCGTCGAGCGACAGCATCGCCTCGTCGAGCGACTTGACCACGTCGTCGAGCAGGCCTGGCGCCTCCGTCACCTTGCGTTGCAGCCGCCTCAGCAGGCTGGCCAGTTGCGGCAAGGGCGACGACGGGCCGGACAGCACATCCTGCGCGTCATGGATTTCGGACGCGATCTTCTCGGCCCGCATCATCGACGCGCGCAGTTCGGCAAGATCGGTCTCCTCACCCGGCTGCGGATCGAGCTTTGTCAATTCCGCCACCGCCGCACGCAGATAGTCGGCCTCGCGCGCCGCCGCCGCCACCTTGGCACGGTGGCGCGACAACTCCTGCTCGCAGGCGCGCCAATGCCGCCATGCCTCGCCAGTCGAGCGAACGGCGCCGAGATGGCCGCCGAAAGCATCGAGCACCTCGCGGTGAGCGCCGGGATCGACCAGAGCACGTTCATCGTGCTGGCCGTGGATCTCGACCAACGCGCGCCCGACATCGCGCATCAAGGTGACGCTCGAAGGCTGATCGTTGACGAAGACACGGGTACGGCCGTCCGCGGTCTGAAGGCGGCGCAGGATGATGTCGCCGTCATCCTCGATGGCATTGTCGGCTAGCAGCGCACGGGCCGGATGATTGCGCGGCACGTCGAAGACGGCGATAACCTGGCCTTGCGCCGCGCCATGGCGCACCAGCGACGCGTCACCGCGCGCACCAAGCGCCAGCGACAGGGCATCGAGCAGGATGGACTTGCCGGCACCGGTTTCGCCGGTCAGCACCGAAAGACCCGGCTGGAAGTCGATATCCAGCTTCTCGATCAGGACGATATCGCGGATCGACAGTCTGGAGAGCATCAGAACCCGAATCTAGGACGGCACGCGACCATTTGCAGTCGCAGCGGCGCACTATCTTTTTGTTTGAGCACCGGATCAATCCGAAAAAAGCGCTGCGTACGCTTCGATCCGATGCTCCAAGCAGGTTCCGCAAAAGTGTTCCGCGGTTTTGCGACAAGAACCTGCGACAAACAACGAAATCAGGCAGACGGCGCGTTGGCGAAGCCCGCGACGTCTGCTTGGGGGGTCAAGCCCCGGTGATCAATTTCCCGGCCTTGGATATCCACGATCCGGCATTTTCGCGCGGTGCAAGCCCATTGCTTTGCAACAGCTTGTAGGAATCCTTGTACCACGAGCTGTCGGGATAGTTGGTGCCGAGCACGGCGGCGGCCGTCTGCGCCTCCGAAGTCAGACCCATCGCGTAATAGCTTTCGGTCAGGCGGGCGAGCGCCTCCTCGACATGGCGCGTGTTGGAATAATTCTCGACCACGGTGCGGAAGCGCTTGACGGCGGCGATGTATTCCCGGCGCTCGAGATAGTAGCGGCCGATCTGCATTTCCTTGCCGGCCAACTGATCGTTGGCGAAGCGGATCTTTTCCTTGGCGTCGTCGACATATTCCGATGTCGGCCAGCGCGTCACCAGATCCTGCATTGTCTGAACGGTTTGGCGCGCTTCCTTCTGGTCCTGCGTCACGTCCTTGATCTGGCGGTAATAGCTCAAGCCGATGATGTACTGCGCATAGGCGGCGTCATCGGTCGATGGATAGAGCGTGAGGTAGCGCTTGGCCGAGCCGATCGCCTCGTCGTAATTGCCCTGGCGATAATCGGCGAAAGCGCCCATCACCATCGATTTGCGAGCCCATTCCGAATAGGGGTGCTGGCGGTCGACGGCGTCGAACTTGCGGCTCGCCTCCTGCAGGCGTCCGGCATTGAGATTGGCAAGGCCCTGATTGTAGAGAACATCGGCCGGTTCGGTCTGGTCGACATAGGTCGACAGGTCGATATCTTTCTCCGACGACATGCAGGCCGACAGGAAGAGCGATGGAACAACTACTGAAAGCGCCAGGAAAACGGCCCTCTGCGGTGCTTTCAATTGACCAACTCGCTTGAAGAACATGATTGGATCTCGCCCTTTCGGCGCTATTTCAATGCCAGTTGCATGCCATTGTTTCAAAACTGGTCCCCACTTTTGAACGACATGCACTAATCGACGGCAGCAGCCATAAACCATAACCGCCTTGCCCGGCAACGCTATCTCCGGCCAATCGCACATTTTTGTGGCGGCCGGACGCAGCTTGGACATCAATGCAATTTCACTGGCGGGTGGTGCATTCCTGCAACACGCGCAATTCCCCATGGAACCCGAAAAACCTGGGAAAATCAGATCATCCAGGGCGCGTAGAGCGGCGCGTTGACGGCGTTCATCTCGGCGCTGCGGCCACGCTCCCGGCGCGTCGTCTCGACGATCTCGAACGCCGTGCGATCCGACAGCAGGCGGCGCAGGGCCGCGGCATTCATCCTGTGGCCGCCGCGATAGGAGCGGAAGCAGCCGATGAAACGGGCGCCGGCCAGCGCCAGGTCGCCCATGGCGTCCAGCGTTTTATGGCGCACGAATTCGTTGGGATAGCGCAGGCCGCCCATGTTGATGACGCGGTTGTCGTCGCCGATCACCAGCGAATTCTCCAGCGAGGAGCCGAGCGCATAGCCTGCAGCCCACAGCCGCTCGACATCCTTCATGAAGCCGAAGGTGCGGGCGCGCGCGATGTCGCGACGGAAAATATCGGCATTGAGGTCGGAGGCAAACAGCTGACGGCCGATCGCCGGGCTTTCGAAGTCGATCTCGATCTCGAAACGGGTTCCGTCATAGGGCCGAAACTCCGCCCACGAGGCGCCGTTCTCGATGCGGACCGGCTTGATGACCCTGATATAGCGGCGCTTGACCGAAAGCGTCTCGATGCCCGCCTGGTCGATGGCTTCGACGAACGCCATGGCGCTGCCATCGAAGATCGGAACCTCGGAACCGTCGATCTCGACAGCGACATTGTCGATGCCGAGCCCAAACAGCGCCGCCATGATGTGCTCGACCGTGGCGATATGCTCGCCGGCGGGATCACCAAGCATGGTGCACAGGTCGGTGGCGCCGACTTCCGAAACCAGGGCACGAAACTCGCGGCCCTGCTCGGCACCGTTGAAAAGCTGGAAAACGATGCCGGTGTCGGCATCCGCCGGCATGAAGCTGATGGACACTTCCTTGCCGCTGTGGACGCCGGTGCCGGTAAGCGACGCGCGCGTCTTCAATGTCGTCTGATAGTCGTGCAAGACAATCCCCATAAGCCCGTAATGCCTAGGTCCGCTTCTCCAGCCCGAGGGCGCGGCTCTTGTGTGAATCGGTTGGCAGGGCGACTTCCCCCGAAATCCCGGCAAACCGATGATGGTAGGCAGCGAAGATAATGTCCCGTCAGGGAGACTCCAAATCACGGTTTCTTACTCTGTGTAACCGCGAACTGGAATGGGTGCGACTTTGTAAGTTATTGAAATCACATCATTTAAAACGTTAACAGGCAAGCGATTCCTCGCTTGCCTGTTAACAAATGTTACAGTCCGTTTACCAATCAGTTGGCCTGGCGGCGCAGGAACGCCGGAATCTCCAGCTGATCGTCTTCCTGAGTCGTCCTCACCTGCGGCGTCAGGCGGCCCTGATCGTCGAGTTGGCCACGGCGCGGCGCATAGAGCTGCGCATCCTGGCTGGCGAGGCGGCGCACTTCGGGCGCCGCCTGGCGCAGCTTGGGCTCACGCGGCTGCGCCGGCTGCAGCCTTGCGGGTTCTTCCTCGCGGCGGGTCAGTCCGTTGGTCAGGCGCTTCAGCAGGCCCATCGGTCCGCTGTTGTTCTCGTGGTCCACCGGGCGGCTCTTGGCATCCACCTCGGCCTTGACGACCGGCGGAAAGTCCTCGACGCGCGGCATACGCTGAGGTGCCATGGCAACAGGCTGCGGGGCTTCGCGCAGCATCTCGCGCGGCTGCGGGGCCGGCTGCATCTGCTGGACCACCGGCTGCGGCATCGGCTGTGCTGGCGGCGCCTGGAAGATCTTGCTCTGTGGGCGGAAATCTTCTGCGTGAGCGACAGGAGCCGGGCGCGCCTGCGCCATCGCCGCGGCATTGGCTTCGGCCAGTTGGATGGCTTCGGCGACAGGGTCGACAGCGCGTGGCTCGTAGGCCGCCTGCTGAACAGGCGCCGGGCGAGCCTCCGCGATCTGAGCCGCCGGGCGGCTGACCGGCTTCGGAGGCGCCGTGCGGATCGAGATCGGCGCAGCGGCGATTTCAGCCGCCGATTTGTCGATGCCGGTGGCAACCACCGAGACGCGGATGACGCCTTCGAGTTCCTCGTCGAAAGTGGCGCCCAGGATGATGTTGGCGTCCTGGTCGACTTCCTCGCGGATACGGGTCGCCGCTTCGTCGACTTCGA
>NZ_RZPI01000326.1:0-5989 GCF_003998715.1 Mesorhizobium sp. M7A.F.Ca.CA.002.15.2.1 | reverse complement strand
GCTATCCTCACGCCAGTCGCGGTCCCGACCCGGGCAAGTTCAGACGTGTAGGCGAGCGGATCGATCACACCGGCGCGGCGGTCGAGCCAGCCGCCGAGATAACCCTGTGCGCCAGTCCTGGCTGCGGTCTCCGCTGCGTTCAGCAACCGGACGTCGGCACCGCGCGCGTGCCATTGCCGGTCGCGGTTCGTCGCCGCCTTCAGCGCGGCCTCGGTGTGCGCCGCCTGGATCCAGCCATTTCGAACGAACGGCACCGCCAGATTCTCGTCGCGGATCAGCTCGAACACCGCGTTGGCGGTCGACGCCGCGAAATTGACAAGCGCCTCGCCGCGCTCCGGGCCAAAATGCTCCAGCAACCATTCCGGATCGTATTTCAGGCCGGGAATGACCTGGCCGCCATTCAAGCCTGATGCGCCCTGGCCGATCTCGCCGGCGTCCAGCACCTGCACCGACAGGCCAAGCCGGGCGGCATGCAAGGCAGTCGACAAGCCCATGATGCCACCGCCAATGATGGCGAGATCGACCCGTTCGCCATTGGGAAGCGATTGAAACGTGGAAGCTGCCTGCGGCCTGCGCCAGATGGGATCGGAGAATGCTGTCGCCAAGGGTCACCTGAATGCGCTGCGATTGGTGAAAATCCTAGTCAGAATTTCACAATTTTGAAAGAGCACCATGGCTTTCGCCTGTGGACTGCCGCCGAGACGACCGGAGACCCAGAGTTCCGATCGCCTGCGACGGGATAGACCTTTGACGGGAATCCGGTGAAAGTGCCACGCCGATCCGGCTAGCCCACATTGTCGATCACTTCACCACATTGCCGATCACTAAGAGGACAGAGCGCCATGACGAACCCGACCCACCTGCCCAGCGAGGGCCTTTTTGTCGGACGCGCCAGAAGCAGCGGTGCTGCATACCCGCTGGTCGTCACGGTTCGCGATGGCACGGTCTTCGACATCACCTCGCGTACGGCACCGACCATGCGCGACCTTTGCGAGATGGCCGACCCGGCTGGGCATGTCCGCTCGGCCGAAGGCAGACCGATCGGTTCGCTCGATGACATCGCCGCCAACAGTTTTGAAACCGGGCGCGATCCAGCAAAACCCTACCTGCTCTCCCCGGTCGACCTGCAGGCGGTCAAGGCATCGGGCGTCACCTTCGTCGTCAGCCTGCTGGAACGGGTGATCGAGGAACAGGCGCGTGGTTCGGCTGAAAAAGCCGATGCCATCCGCGCCGACATTGCCGGACTGATCGGCCACGACCTGTCGAAGCTGAAGCCCGGTTCGCCCGAAGCGATGGAGATCAAGGCCAAGCTGATTTCGCGCGGCGCCTGGTCGCAATATCTGGAAGTGGGCATCGGCCCCGATGCCGAGATCTTCACCAAGTGCCAGCCGATGGCCTCGGTGGGCTTCGGCGCCGATGTCGGGCTGCACCCGGTGTCGACCTGGAACAATCCGGAACCCGAGATCGCCATGATCGCCGCCTCCAGCGGCAGGATCGTCGGCGCCACTATCGGCAACGACGTCAATCTGCGCGACGTCGAAGGGCGTTCGGCGCTGCTGCTCGGCAAGGCCAAGGATAACAATGCCTCGGCCTCACTTGGCCCCTTCATCCGCCTGTTCGACGAGAAATTCTCCATCGATGACGTCAAGCGTGCCGTCGTGCGCCTGAAAGTCGAGGGCGAGGACGGGTTCTCGCTGGAGGGCGCAAGCTCGATGGCCGAGATCAGCCGCTCGCCGGAGGAACTGGTCGCCGCGGCCATGGGGCCGCACCACCAGTATCCGGACGGGCTGGCGCTCTATCTCGGCACCATGTTCGTTCCGTCCAAGGATCGCGGCGAGAAGGGCAAGGGTTTTACCCACAAGGTCGGCGACATCGTCACCATCTCGTCGGAAAAATTCGGCGCGCTGGTCAACCGCGTGCAGCTGTCGCCAGACTGCCCGCACTGGACCTACGGCGCCAGCCATCTGATGCGGGAGCTGGCGAAGGCCGATCTTATTTAGCCAAGCCTTGGCCCAGGGCCACCATCAACGCAATGTTGGCGCCTTATTACTCGTGACCTCGTCGGACTGGAATCCAATGACGATACTTGATGTTCGCCGGCACACCATGAGGCGCAAGCCTGGCGCGCACCTTTCTCGAGAAGGAATCGAACTAGCGCGGTTTGTAGCCCAAGGGGCTGACTCTTATGAACTTGTTGTCACAAGCGAAATTCCACGGGCAATCGAAACCGCAATTGCGATGGGTTTCGAAGTAAATGAGTTGATTGCCGAACTTGGAATTCTTCCCAAAAATATACTCGAAACGATCTCGTGGCCGAGCCCGTTGGCGGAGGTAGAACGTGTACTCCGATCGGACGTAGACTGCATTGCATTTGCTAACACCCAAGTGCGACTGTGGACGAGCATAGCTGCCCGAGTTCCCAACGAAGCGACGGGCTTATTGGTGACGCACGGTGGGATCATCGATCTCGGCGTTGTCGCGTTCCTGATGGCCAGCAAACGTCCTATCGAGGGAGAAGCCATCGGATACTGCGAGGGGCTCCGACTAGAGTTCACCAGCGGAAGACTCACCAATGCCGAAATGCTGCGAGTGCCCGAGCATCTGCATTTGTCGGATACCTAACGGAACAAATCGCCTTGCTCGCCTGGCGGCCGATCGGCTGTGGAGCAACCTGCGCGCCGACCATGACGAGGACTATCTGCTCGGCTAGCCTCGACACCAATTATCCGACAGTCGGAAAATCACCTCAACTGATGCAATCTGATGGGACGGCTGATGACGCCCCGTCAGGCGCCCACTACACCTGCAGATGGAGGCCTGGCAGATGGAGGCTTGCCATCCGTCGAAAAAGGGGATGCTCTGACGCATCCGATCGGCGCTGGCAAAAGACGCAAAACAAGGGACGGATTTTGAACTGACGATCTACAAACGGGAGGAAATCAAATGCTGACACGGCTAAGACGCGTTCTATACGGCCTGTTGGTGGCGCTGATGGTGGTACCAGCAGCGGCACAGGCCAAGACGTTCTACTGGATTTCGCATGGCGGTCCGGCCGATCCGGTCTGGACCTACTTCCTGGCCGGCGCCAAGCAGTGGGCCAAGGACACCGGCAACACGGTCAACACCTCGTTCCACAACGGCGATGTCGCCTCGCAGCAGGAAGCGGTTCGCGCCGCCCTCTCCGCCAAGGCCGATGGCATCGTCACCACGAGCCCCGATCCGGGCAGCCTGATCGAGATCGTCAAGGAAGCGCGTGCGGCGAAAGTGCCGATCATCAATTTCAACACGCCTGATCCGAAAGCCGATTTCAACGCCTATGTCGGCGGCGACAATGTCACCTTCGGCAAGCATTGGGCACAGTATCTGGTCGACAAGGGCCTGGTGAAGAAGGGCGACTTCGTCTGGATGCCGGTCGAAATCCCCGGCGCCACCTATGGCGTGCAGGAAGAGGAAGGCATCAAGAGCGTCTTCGAGCCGCTCGGCATCACGTATGAAATCACGGAAGCGACGCTTGATCAGGCTGAAGTGATCAACCGCATGGTCGACTACCTCACGGCGAACAAGGCCAAGGTCAAGGCGATCATCGGCCTAGGCGACCTCGTCACCGGCTCGATCAAGCGGGTGTTCGACCAGGTCGGCATCAAGCCGGGCGAAATCCCGGTCGTCGGCTGGGGCAATTCGCTCGACACCACCCAGGAAGTGCTGAACGGCTATGTCAATGCCGGCCAGTGGCAGGACCCGCAGGCGACCAGCTATGTCGCGCTTTCGCTGGCCAATATGGCCGCCGGCGGCATTCCTCCGGGCTTCAACGTCATCACCGGCGCGCTCTATGAAAAAGACACCGCGCAGATCTACGACGACATCCTGTCCGGCAAGTAACATCCAATCTCAACAGTCGCGGCCGCCCAACGGTCGCGACTGGCTCTCCATTTCGCCGAGCCCTTCGCACGCGATGTGCAACGCTCAGCCTTCCACTCATGTCGCGGATTGCCTGTGGAAAATCATTCGCTCGTCCCACGCCTGATCGCACGGCCGGAATTCGGCCCTTTCGTGCTGCTCGTCGTCGAGATCGCCGTTTTCTGGAGTTTCAACCACGACTTCCTGTCGCCGCAGAACATCTCCAACACGCTGGCTTTCACGGTCGAGCTCGGCCTGATCGCGCTGGCGATGACGCTGTTGATGACGTCCGGCGAGTTCGACCTCTCGGTCGGCTCCCTGTTCGGCTTCTCGCCGGTCTTGATGTGGACCCTGTTCAACAGCGGCCTGACCTCGCTCGAAGCCGGCTTTGTCGCCGCGCTGCTGGTCGCCGCCTTCATCGGGCTGGTCAATGGCTGGTTCGTGACGCAGCTCAAGATCCCATCCTTCCTGGTGACGCTCGGCATGCTGCTGGTGGTGCGCGGCACCGCCCTTTTCGTCACCGACGGTTTTCCCCAGCGCACCTGGAGTGCGGAGGGCAGTTGGCTGGCGGAAGCGCTGGTCGGCGACTTCTTCATCGGCCCGTTCCGCATCTACATGTCACTGTTCTGGTTCATCGCCGCGGCGATCGCGCTCGGCTACGTACTGACGCAAAGCCGCACCGGCAACTGGATCCAGGCGGCCGGCGGCAACCCGAGCGCGGCGCGGGCGCGCGGCGTCAATGTCAGCGGGGTCAAGATCGGCCTGTTCGTGCTGTCGTCGGTCATGGCCTCGCTTGCCGGCGTCATCTCTTCGTTGCGCACGTCCGCCGCCAACCCCAACAGCGGTACCGGCTATGAGTTGGAAGTCATCGCCATGGTGGTGATCGGCGGTACCGCACTTACCGGCGGGCGCGGCACGATCATCGGCACCGTGCTCGGCATCCTGATCCTGCGTGTGATGCGCAACGGCATCGTGCTGATCGGCGTGCCTGGTCTTGCCTATAACATCTTCATCGGTGCCATCATCCTCGGCATGATGGCACTGCATTCATGGCTGGAACGCCGGCATCAGGCGGGGACTTGAACCATGGCCGAGCCACTGATCCGCATGACGAACATCCGCAAGTCCTACGGCCGCGTGCAGGCGCTGGAGGATGCCAATTTCCATGTCAATGAACGGGAGATCGTCGGCTTGCTTGGCGACAATGGCGCCGGCAAGTCGACGCTGATCAAGGTGCTTTCGGGTGCCGTTCCGCTGACCAGCGGCGATATCTTCATCCGTGGCAAGAAGGTGAGCCTGCGCAGCACCAGCGACGCCATCGCCCATGGCATCGAGACGATCTACCAGGACTCCGCACTGGTCACGCAACTGTCGATCGCCCGCAATCTGTTCCTCGGGCGCGAGCCGATCAAGCCGCCGCGCTTCCTCAACCGGATGGACCAGGAGGCGATGAACACGGTTGCCCGCGATTTGCTCAAGCAGGTCGGCATCACGAAGAACATCCCGCCGACGACGCCGATCGGTTCGCTTTCCGGCGGCGAGCGTCAGGCGGTGGCGATCGCGCGCGCCATGCATTTCGACAGCGACCTGATCATCCTCGACGAGCCGACCAACAATCTCGGCGTCGCCGAAACACAGGGCGTGCTGAGTTTCGTGCGCAGCGCCCGCGATTCCGGTCACTCCTGCATTTTCATCGCCCACAACATCCACCATGTCTTCCAGGTGGTCGACCGCATCGTCGTCATGCGCCGGGGCAAGGTGGTCGCCGACGACATCGACCCGAAGACGACCAGCGTGGCGGAGGTAGAGCGGATCATCACCGGCATGTCGGACAAGGAAATCCGCGATGCCATCACCGATGGCAAGCCGTCGCACTGACTGTCGGGTGATGGCGGCAATCACCGCTGCCTCAGATCGCATCGCTTGTCTGGCGCGGCATCGCAGGGCGCATAGGTAGCGGCATGAAAGCCACCGTCTCGGATATTGCCCGCAATGCGGGCTGTGGGTAGCGGCATGAAAGCCACCGTCTCGGATATCGCCCGCAATTGCGGGCTGTCGACCGCAACGGTCGACAGGGTGCTGAACAACCGGC
>NZ_RZPI01000325.1:0-5993 GCF_003998715.1 Mesorhizobium sp. M7A.F.Ca.CA.002.15.2.1 | reverse complement strand
GTCCAGGGCAATGTCCGCGCCGACTGGAATCCCGCCTACGGGCTTGCCGTGATACCCGCCGTGTTTCTCGCCCGTATGAACGGCTTTGCGGCCATCGGCTTCGTGTTCCTGCTTTCGGTGCTTTCGATCGGCGGCGAGAGCGCGGCGCGCCGGCTCGGCGTGCCCAATCATTTCACGCTGGTGCTGGTTTCCATCGTGCTGATCGTGCTCGCGCTCGCCGAATATTTCGATCACCGATACAACCAGTCGCGGAGGGCCTAGGGCATGACCGGGCTCTTCAGCGAGGTCTTTCTCAGCGCGCTGCTGTTCGGCGCCGTCACCGCAGCGATCCCGCTGCTGCTTGCCGGGCTCGGCGAGCAGATCTCCGAGAAGGCTGGCGTGCTCAATATCGGCATCGAAGGCATGATGCTGGCCGGCGCCTATCTCGGCTTTGTCGGCGCTTTCTATTCCGGGTCGCTGTGGCTGGGCTTTCTCACCGGCGCCGCCGGGGGTGCTGCGGTGGCGCTTGTCATGGCGCTGCTTTGCGTGCGCATCGGGCTCAACCAGATCGTCATCGGCATCGCGCTGACCTTGGGGCTGGAAGGCCTGACGGCGCTGCTCCACCATTTCCAGTTCTCGCGCAGCTATCCGCGCCTGCCGGCGGCGGATGCGACTGTCATTCCGCTGCTTTCGGACCTTCCGGTCATCGGGCCTGCATTCTTCAAGCATCATCTGATCGTCTATCTGGCGGTCGCGCTGGTTTTCGGCATGGGCTACATCTACCGGCGCACGCAGTTGGGCCTCAATTTGCAGGCGGCAGGCGACAAGCCGGCCGCGCTCGATGTCGCCGGCATCGATGTCGTGCGGACCCGCACCATCGCCGTGCTGACGACCGGAGCGCTGGCCGGGCTCGGGGGCGCGTATCTCGCCAATGTCGGGGCCGGCCTGTTCATTCCGTTCATCACCAATGGCGCGGGCTTTCTCGGCATCGTGCTGGCCATGCTGGCGCGCGGTCGCCCGATCTGGGTGCTGTTCGGCGCGTTGCTGTTCGGTGTCTGCCTGTCGCTGACGACGGCCATGCAAGTGGCCGGCATCAACATACCGACCGACATCATCCAGATGCTGCCGTTCCTGGCGGTGATGATCATGCTGGTGCTGTTCGGCCGGCGCGCCAGCCTGCCGGCGGCGCTCGGCATTCCATATGAGCGCGGCGCGCGCTGAGGACAATTCATGCGCGGACGGGACCCGCGCCAATAAAGGAGGCAAGAATGTCGGATACCAAGGTCTACCTGCTCGACGGCGGCTCGCTCGTTCTCGACGGATATCATGTGTTCTGGAACCGCGGCCCTGGCGGCGAAGTGCGCTTCCCGGTCTATTCGATCCTGATCGAACATGCCGAGGGCCGGTTCCTCATCGACACCGGCTACGACTACGATCACGTGATGAAGGTGCTGCCGTTCGAAAAGCCGATCCAGGAAAAGCACCAGACCATCCCAGGCGCCCTGGCGCTGCTCGGCCTCGAACCGAAGGACATCGACGTCGTCGTCAATTCGCATTTCCACTTCGATCATTGCGGCGGCAACAAGTATTTTCCGCACGCCAAGAAGATCTGCCACCGGACCGAGGTGCCGCAGGCCTGCAATCCCGAACCTTTCGAGCATCTCGGCTATTCCGATCTGAGTTTTTCGGCGGAGGCTGCCGAAGCGCGTGGCGCGACCGGGCAATTGCTTGCGGGAACGACACGGGCGAATTCGACCTTTGAAGGCATTGATGGCGACGTCGAGCTTGCCAGGGGCGTCCGGCTGATCTCGACGCCCGGCCATTCGATCGGCCATTACAGCCTGCTGGTCGAGTTCCCCAAGCGCAAGCCGATCATGTTCACGATCGATGCGGCCTATACGCAGAAGAGCCTCGAGACGCTGTGCCAGGCGGCCTTCCACATCGATCCGGTGGCGGGCGTCAATTCGATGCGCAAGGTGAAGAAACTCGCCGAAGACCATGGCGCCGAGCTGATGTACTCGCACGACATGGACAACTTCAAGACCTACAAGACCGGCACGCAATTCTACGGCTGACCGCCGCCAATCCGGAGACAAGACGATGCGCTATCTCGAACACGCCGATCCGGTCATCACCCTGACCGCGGGACCGGTGAACGCCTATGCCGAAGTGCTGCGCGGTCTCGGCCGCACGGTGCTCTACGACTACGACCCGGCGTTCCAGCTTTTCTATGAGGGTGTGGTCGACAAGGCGCAAAAGGCGATGCGGCTGTCGAACAAGCCGGTCATCCTGCATGGCGAGCCGGTGCTTGGCCTGGAGGCCGCCGCGGCCTCGCTGATCACGCCGGACGATGTCGTGCTCAACCTTGCCTCCGGCGTTTACGGCAAGGGGTTCGGCTATTGGGCGAAGCGCTATTCGCCACATCTGCTCGAGATCGAGGTGCCCTACAACGAGGCGATAGATCCGCAGGCGGTCGAGGCAATGCTGAAGGCGCACCCGGAGATCACCGTCGTTTCCGTCTGCCACCACGACACGCCGTCCGGCACCATCAATCCGATCGACGCCATCGGCGCGCTGGTCTCAGCGCATGGCGGCTATCTCATCGTCGACGCCGTCTCGTCCTTTGGCGGCATGCAGACGCACCCGGAGGACTGCAAGGCCGATATCTATGTCACCGGCCCGAACAAATGCCTGGGCGCGCCTCCCGGCCTGACGATGATGGGCGTCAGCGAGCGGGCCTGGGCCAAGATGAAGAGCAACGAGGCAGCCCCCCGCGCGTCGATGCTGAGCATCGTCGATTGGGAGCATGCGTGGTCGCGGGATAAGCCGTTTCCGTTCACGCCGTCGGTCTCGGAGATCAACGGGCTCGATGTCGCGCTCGACCTCTATCTCAATGAGGGGCCGGAGGCGGTATGGGCGCGCCACGCGCTCACCGCCAAGGCCATGCGCGCGGGCATTGCTGCGATGGGCCTGTCGATCTGGGCGGCCAGCGACAGCATCGCGTCGCCGACCACGACCGCTGTCCGCACGCCCGAAGGTGTCGACGAGAAGGCGCTTCGCCAGGCTGCCCGCGCCCGTTACGGGGTGGTGTTTTCGTCTGGCCGCGGCGAGACCTTGGGCAAGCTGACGCGCATCGGCCATATGGGTCCGACCGCCCAGCCGATCTATGCGATCGCGGCGCTGACGGCACTTGGCGGCGCCATGAACGCGGCCGGCCAGAAACTGGCGATCGGCAGGGGTATCGACGCGGCGCTGGCCGTGATCGACGCCGACGCCTGAACAGATATCACCACGGATTGAGGGAGCATTTTCATGACTGAACGGCTTGCGGGGAAGACGGCCCTGGTTACGGGCGCTGCGCAGGGTATCGGCAAGGCGATCGCCGCGCGGCTCGCCGCCGACGGGGCAATCGTCATCGTCAGCGACATCAATGCCAAAGGCGCCAAGGCGGCGGCCGCGGCAATAGGCGGAAGGGCGAGGGCGATTGCCGCCGACATTTCCGATCCGGCCTCCGTCAAGGCACTCTTCGCCGAAATCCAGACCCTGACCGGGGGCATCGACATCCTGGTCAACAATGCCAGCATCGTGCCGTTCGTCGCCTGGGACGATGTCGATCTCGACCATTGGCGCAAGATCATCGACGTCAATTTGACAGGCACCTTCATCGTCAGCCGCGCCGGCACGGACCAGATGCGTGCGGCAGGCAAAGCTGGGCGGGTGATCAGCATCGCATCCAACACCTTCTTTGCCGGCACGCCGAACATGGCGGCCTATGTCGCAGCCAAGGGTGGCGTCATAGGCTTCACCAGGGCGCTCGCCACCGAACTCGGCAAATACAACATCACCGCCAATGCGGTGACGCCCGGCCTGGTCGAGAGCGACGGCGTCAAGGCGAGCCCGCACAATGAGGCGTTCGGCTTCGTCGAGATGCTTCAGGCGATGAAAGGCAAGGGGCAGCCGGAACATATCGCCGATGTGGTCTCGTTCCTGGCCTCCGACGATGCGCGCTGGATCACCGGCCAGACGCTCAATGTCGACGCCGGGATGGTGCGCCACTAAAGCATTCCGCACCCCAAACCCCTGTACGCTTTCGGGCGATCTGCACCCAGGTCGCGACGGGCGGACAGGCGCGGCCAAAAATGTATCCGCAAGGCCGCAGTCGGCCAATCAAGGAAAAATCACAGTGGACTTCGGATTCGACACGTCGGTTTTCGACGGGCTGACGATTGCAATGCTGGTCGCCGGTCTGGCCATGACCGGAATGGCCTCCGGCGTGCTCGCCGGTCTGCTGGGGGTCGGCGGCGGCATCGTCATCGTCCCGGTGCTGTTCTGGGTGCTTAGCCTGTTCCACTTTTCGCCTGCTGTGATCAGCCATCTGGCTGTCGCGACGTCGCTTGCGGTCATCATCCCCACCTCGATCTCGTCAATGCGGTCGCACAACAGGCGCGGCAATGTCGATCGGCCTCTGCTCACTCTGTGGGGACCGGCCGTTTTCGTGAGTGCCCTGATCGGTGGCATCACGTCGAAGTTCATCCCGGGCGCCGGCTTGCGGCTGGTTTTCGGCGTCGTCGGCCTGCTGGTGGCCCTCAACATGGCGTTGCCGAAGCACTTCGTGATCTCCGATCACCTGCCGCAAAGCGGCTGGATCAACCGCGCGATCGCCTCTGTCATCGGCTTTGTCTCTTCGCTCATGGGAATCGGTGGCGGCACGCTCTCGGTGCCGACGCTTTCCAGCTTTTCCTTTCCTGTGCACCGGGCCGTCGGCACATCGTCGGCGCTTGGCCTGCTTATTGCGCTTCCGGCAGTGGCCGGCTTCATCTGGTCGGGTCTCGCAATTGCAGGCAGGCCTCCGCTCAGCCTGGGTTACGTCAGCCTGCCGGCGGTTGCCATCATAGCGCCCGTGAGCTTCCTGTTCGCACCCTTGGGCGCAAGGCTCGCCCACGCGCTCAACCCGCGCTACCTGAAACTTGCCTTTGCATTCTTCCTGGCGATCACGGCCGGGCGAATGCTGCTGTCTTGAATTTCGCTGGGCGGCGTACGGCTATTTTTCCCGCATGGCCCGGCGGAAGTTCTGCGTGATCGGCTCGGCGAGATAAGAGAGAACGGTGCGAGCCCCCGTCCGGATCATCGTCTCGCTCGACATGCCGGGCAGCAGCTTGCGGCCCTCCAGCTTGCCGAGTTCGCTTTTGTCGATCACAACCGTCGCGGCGAAATACGGTGCGCCGCTGCGCTCCTCAACCATGCGGTCAGCCGACACGATCTCCACGACACCCTCGAGCGGCGGCAGGTTGTAGCGGGCGAAGGCCGGGAAGCTGACACGCGCGGGCTGTCCGGGTGCGATCGTCTCGACATCCTCCGGTTTGACCATGGCTTCGACCACGAGTTGTTGTCCGAGCGGTACGATCGTCATCAATGTATCGCCGGGTTTCACGACACCGCCCGCGGTGTGGACCTTCAGATCCATGACGATGCCGTCAACCGGTGCGACGACATCGGTACGGGTAAGCACGTCCCTGGCGGCACGCTCCTCCTGTCTCAGGTCGAACAGTTCCGCCTCGACCTTGCTCAACTCATCGACGGACTCGTTGAGCCGCACCGTATCGAGGTTCAGGATCTGCATGTCGATCTCGGCCATGGCGCTTCTGGCGCGGGCGATTGCGGCGATATTGGTGGCGCGCTCGCCCTCGATCTCCTGCTGCTGTCGTCTGAGCAACAGGTTCCGCTCGCGGGTGGTCAGCCCCTTCTTGAGCAGACTCTCGAGGTCTTTGGTTTCACCCTCGATCGCCTCGATCTGTTTGTCCTTGGTGACGATAAGCTCTTCCAGTCCCTTTATCTCCTCCTCGGTCTGGTGGCGGCGCTGGCTGAGGATTTCCTGCTCGTCCGCCAGATTGTGGTGTTTCGCCGCGAACACGTCGCGCTGTGCGGACACCGCGTCCTTTGCGGCGGTGGCGGGGTTGGCGAGCAACGCCGGATCGAACTCGATCTCGGCCCTGCCGTCACGCTCGGCCCTGAGA
>NZ_RZPI01000324.1:0-6004 GCF_003998715.1 Mesorhizobium sp. M7A.F.Ca.CA.002.15.2.1 | reverse complement strand
GGCTTGGAGTGACAGAATGGAATGGAAACGGACCAGGGAGCCTGCCGACGCATGGCACATGACGGACGATCTGCATGTCGAGCACGGCAAGGGCGATCCGTTCGCGGCGGCTATCCGCGCCACCCGCATGTCGATGATCATTACCGATCCCCGACAGCAGGACAATCCTATCGTGTTCGCCAATGACGCTTTCCTGCGACTGACCGGATATGAGCGTCATGAGGTTCTGGGCAGGAACTGCCGCTTCCTGCAGGGACCGAAGACCGACAAGGCCGCTGTCGAACAGATACGCGCGGCGATCGAGGATGAAACCGATGTCAGCGTCGATATCCTGAACTACCGCAGGGACGGCTCGACCTTCTGGAACGCGCTCTACATCAGCCCCGTTTCGAACGACAAAGGCGATTTGCAGTTCTTTTTCGCATCGCAGCTCGACGTCTCGGATCGCAAACAATCGGAGAGTCGCATCAACGCGGACAAGGACCGCTTCGAAAAGGCGGTGAAGGAACGCACCGCGGAACTGGAAGCCGCCCTCGAGGCGCAGACCACCTTGCTGCATGAGGTGGATCACCGGGTGAAAAACAACCTGCAGATGATCTCTTCCCTCATCATTATGCAGCGGCGGACCATACGGGACGAAGCGATCAGGCGTTCGTTGACCACCATGCTGGAGCGCATCGAAGCCCTGAGCACCGTGCATCGGCGGCTTTATCAGTCGAAGGACGTCAGCAAGTTCGATGTGGCGGATTTCGCCAAGGATCTGGTGACAGACCTGCTGACGGCGTCGGGGCGCTCTGAGATCAGTCCGGCTCTCGACCTGGAACCGATCGTCATTTCCGCGGAAAAGGCAACGCCCGTCGCTCTGATGGTCAACGAACTCGTCACCAATGCTCTCAAGCATGCCTTCAAGTCCAAGCCCGACGGAATGTCGGCCGGCCGCCTGGGCATCAAAATGAGCCAGCCCGACGGCCACTTGAATATCGAGGTGTCGGACGACGGCGTCGGCATGGCCGACGCCAACGGCGATGCCTCGTTCGGCATGCGGCTGATCAAATCGCTCGCCCGCCAGTTGCATGCCGAGATCGAATGGCGCGACACCGGCCCCGGCACGAAGGTCGTTATCTCGATCCCGAACGAACCTCAGGAAAAAGGGAATGTGTCATGATTGAGCCGCTCAAGGTCCTGATCATCGAGGACGAAGCGCTGCTGGCAATGGAGCTGGAGAGCCTTGTCGAGGACGCCGGCCACAGCGTCGTCGGCTGGGCGACCTCTTCGGCGGAAGCCATGGCCATGGCGGATGCGACCGAAGCCGATATCGCCTTCGTCGACATCCATCTGAGTGACGGGCCGTCCGGCATCGACGTGGCCAAGTACATAGGCGAAAGGAAGAGTTCGACGGTGGTGTTCATGACCGCCAATCCGAAGCGCATCCCCGATCATTTCGCCGGCGCGATCGGCGTCATAGCCAAGCCTTACACGATGAACGGGCTGACGTCGGCGTTGCGGTACCTGCAGGAAGGCATGCGCCGCCCGCCCCCCGTTTCGGCGCGGCCGGCCGGCTTCACCCTGTCGCCGGCCTTCGAAACCGCCTGGGCGCCGGCGGCATGACAGCTGAAGTCATTTCAGTTTTTCCCGAAGGAAGGCGATCGTTCTGCCCCAGGCGAGGTCAGCCGCCTTCTTGTCGTAGCGCGCCGCCGACGTATCGTTGTTGAAGGCGTGGTTGGCGCCTTCATAAACATAGACCGTGTAGTCGACATGCGCCGCGTCGAGTTCCTTCTTGAAGGCGTCGATGCCGGCATTGATGCGCTCGTCGAGTCCGCCATAGTGCAGCAGCAAGGCCGCCTTGATCTTGGATACATCGGCGGCCTTCGGCTGCATGCCGTAATAGGCAACGCCGGCACTGAGATCGGGCGCGTTGACGGCCAGCATGTTGACCGTGCCACCGCCCCAGCAGAAGCCGATAGCGCCGACCTTGCCGTTGCCGTCTTTGTCGCTCTTGAGGAAAGCGACGGTCGCAACACCGTCAGCGATGGTCTGCGCCGGATCGAGCTTGCCGAACATGTCGCGCGCCCTGTCTTCGTCGGTCGGCGTGCCGCCGAGCGGCGACAGAAAATCCGGCGCCAGCGCCACGAAGCCTTCCAGCGCCACGCGCCGCGCCACATCGCGGATATGCGGGTTGAGCCCCCTGTTCTCATGCACGACGATGACGGTACCGAGCTTGCCCGTCTGGTTCGCCGGCTTGACCAGATAGCCCTTCATCTCGCCGCTGCCGCCGCGGTAGCTGATGTCCTCGCCCTTCACGCGCGGATCGTTGTCGGCGACGATTCCTGCTTGCGCCGAATTTGCCGCCAGAAGAGGCGCGATCGCCGCCGCCGCCGCACCTGATCCGGCAAGCCGGGTCAACTGCTCCATGAACCGGCGGCGATCGAGCGTCAGATGCGTGTACTCGTCATAGGCGTCGATCATCGCCTGGGTGATGGTGGGCTTGGCGTCGGGTCTCGTCATGGATGGGCTCCTCTGCTTCGGGCTTCAATTCCCAGCTACATAGGGACCAAGCCGGCATCATCCAGTCGAGCACTCATCGCTGCCGTCGATTGCCTCAGGCGTATGCCGCCGGCCGCGTCCGGGCAGCAAAGCCGGTGCCCATGCGCGGCCGTGTCATCACTTTTTAGTCATTGGCGATAAATCCTGCTGGCGCTGCCACAATCGTGAAGGAAGGTGGCTATCGACGGTATCTTGACCGCGTGCCTCAGACCCAGAAGGAAGCGAGACCATGACCATGCCTTCCCCGATCCTCGCCAGCGCGGTCGTCCTTGCGGGGGCCGCCGCTTTGGCCCTACGCTCGATGGTTGTGAATGCAGGCAGACTATCGTTGATCAGGGTCCGCACTGAGCGGAACCGCAACACGAAAACCCAGGGTTGAGGTGACGCCATGAACGTCCAGGACATCGTCAACACCGTTTCGCAGAAGGCGGGCCTCGACCAGGCGACGACGGAGAAAGTCGTCGGCACCATTTTCTCGGTGCTCGAACACGAGGCGGAAGGCACCAGCGCCTCGGCGTTCTTCGCCAAAATCCCCGGCGCCGACGACCTCGCCCATCAATATGACGTCATGGCCGCCGCTCCGGCCGGCGGTGGCGGTTTTCTGTCGTCGTTGCAGGGCGCGCTTGGCGGCGTTCTCGGCGAGAAGGCCGGCGCGCTGATCAACGGCATCGCCGCGCTCAAGGCATCCGGGCTCGACATGGCGCAGATCCAGAAGGCCGGCGCGACGCTGATCCAGCAGGCCGAAGCCGCCGCCGGCCCCGACCTGACCAACAAGGTGCTCGGCTCGGTGCCCAGCCTGAAGGGTCATTTGGGGATTGGCTGATCGACAACGGGCCGATCGGAAGATTCCCGCCCCTCATCGCCCAGTCGGGCACTTTTCCCCGTCACTATGCGGGGAAAGGACACCGGCACAGATGAGGGGCGGCGCGACCTCTGAAAGATCGCGTCACCCTGTCGCCCCTACTTCGGCAGCGCGTAGGCCATCACATAGTCACCCGGCTTGGTGCCGACCGAACCGTGGCCGCCGGCGACGATGACCACGAACTGGCGGCCGTCGGCGACCGTATAGGTCATCGGCGTCGATTGCCCGCCGGCCGGCAGCCGCGCCTGCCACAGCTGCTTGCCCGATGTCAGGTCGTAGGCGCGCAGATAGTCGTCGACTGCGGCCCCCAGGAAGGCGACGCCGCCGGCGGTGATCATCGGCCCGCCGATGCCGGGCACGCCGACCTTCAGCGGCAGCGGCAGCGGCGTCATATCGTAGACGGTGCCGTTGCGGTGCTTGTAGGCGATCTTGCCGGTCCTGAGATCGGCACCGGCGACATAGCCCCAGGGCGGCGCCTGGCAAGGAATGCCGAGCGGCGACAGGAACGGTCCCATCACCACCGCATAGGGCGCGCCCTCGTTGCGGTTCAGCCCCTGTTCGCTGCCCCGCCCTTCGTCCGGCGGCGGCACCTGATCGCGCGGGATCAACTGCGACTTGAACGCCAGATAGGTCGGCATGCCGAACAGCACCTGCCGGACCGGGTCGACGGCGACGCCACCCCAGTTGAAGGTGCCGAAATTGCCGGGGTAGATCAGCGAGCCCTGGACGGAAGGCGGCGTATAGCGACCCTCATAGCGCAGGCCCTGGAATTCGATCCGGCAGGCCAACTGGTCGAACATGGTGAGGCCCCACATGTCGGCGCCGGTCAGCGGCTTCGGCATGAAGGTGAGATCGGAGACCGGCTGCGTCGGCGATGTGTGGTCGCCTTCGATCGCGCCGCCGGGCGCCGGCACTTCGTTGACCGCGATGACCGGCTCACCGGTGCGGCGGTCGAGCACATACAGATCGCCCTGCTTGGTCGGTCCGACCAGCGCCGGCACCACCGTGCCGTCGGGTTTGGTGATGTCGATCAGGCTCGGCTGCGCCGGTACGTCCATGTCCCAGAGATCGTGGTGCACGGTCTGCCGCACCCATCGCACCTGTCCGGTGTTGAGGTCGAGCGCGGTGATCGACGACGAGAACTTCTCGACATTGGCACTGCGCCCGGCGCCGAGCTGATCCGGCGTCTGGTTGCCGAGCGGCACGTAGAGCAGGCCGAGCTTCTCGTCGGCGCTCGGCGTCGACCACATGTTGGGCGAGTTGGCGGTATAGGTCTGGCCGGCCGGCAGCGGCGTCGTCTGGTCCGGATTGCCGGAATCCCAGTTCCACACCAGCGCGCCGGTGGCAGCGTCGTAGGCGCGGATGACGCCGGACGGCTCCTGCGTCGAATAATTGTCGTTGACCGCGCCGCCGACAATGATCTTGCCGCCTGAGATCAGCGGTGCCGAGGTCGAGTAATAATAGCCCGACTTCGGATAGGGCATGTTGGTCAGAAGGTTCAGCGTGCCGCCCTCGGCGAAAGCCGGGCAGATCTGCCCGTTGGCGGCGTCGAGCGCGATCAGCCGCGCGTCCGAGGTCGGCAGGTAGACGCGGGTCGCACAGGGCTGCCCGGCGGCGCCGGCGGCATCGGCGTAATAGGCCACGCCGCGGCAGGTCTGGTGCTGGCGGTCCTTGTCGAGCTTGACCTTGGGATCGAAGCGCCATTTCTCCTTGCCGCTCGCGGCATCGATGGCGATGGCGAAATTATGCGGCGTGCAGATGTAGAGCGTGTCGCCGATCTTCAGCGGCGTCACCTGATAGGTGGTCTCGCCGACATCGTCCGGTCCCTTCACGTCGCCGGTCTGGTAGGTCCAGGCAGGCTGCAGCTTGGCGACATTGTCCGGTGTGATCTGGTCGAGCGGCGAATAGCGCTGGCCGAACTGCGTGCGGCCGTAATAGTGCCACTCGCCGGCCGGCACGTCATTGCCGAGATTGGCGTTGGCGACCACCTTGTCGGTGCCGAGTTCGCCGGCAATGTCCTTCGGATCCGAAGTCATCGAATAACCGGCGACGGCCAGTGATGCCAGCACGGCAAGGATCAGCGGCGCGCGTGCGTCAGGGCCGACAAGACCCCGTCTCGCCCACGGCGTCAGCAGCCATAAAGCGAGAAGCACGATGACGCCGCCGCGAGGCCCGAGTTCCCACCAGTCGAAGCCGGTTTCCCAGACCGCCCAGGCCAGCGTGCCGAGCACGATCGCCGCGTAGAGCCACAGTGCGGTGGACCGGCGCCGGTAGAGCAGCCAGGCGGCGATCAGGAAGGCAAGGCCAGCAACGACATAGTACCAGCTGCCGCCCAGCATCGCCAGGCGGATGCCGCCGCCGCCGAGTGCCAGGCCGATGAGGAAAAGAATGAGGGAGGTGATGGTGACAGCCAAGATGATACTCCTTCGACTGTTGCGCTTTGCCACGCCAAGGACAGCCCGATGTCCCGTTCCTGCCCTGCGCACAGCTTTCTCCTGCCCGCCCCGCCTGTCAAGCTGGCCCACACGCCAAGGTGGCAATTCATCTTGCCTGCGGTCGGGTTATCGAGCAGTCTCCGTCGCAGCATCACCGTGGAGT
>NZ_RZPI01000323.1:0-5973 GCF_003998715.1 Mesorhizobium sp. M7A.F.Ca.CA.002.15.2.1 | reverse complement strand
CTTTTGGGCGACATACATTAGCGAATACGGGTCTCGGTCGCCGGATCGAAGAACACCGCCTTTGTCAGGTTGAAGGCGAGCGGCGTGTTGGTGCCCGGCTGAATGTTGGCGTCGGCGCGCAGCCGCGCCACCACGCCCTTGCCGCCGAGATTGGTGACGGCGAAGGTGTCCGAACCTGCCGGCTCGACGACCTCGATGTGACAGTCCGCGGTTGCGATGTGCGAGGCGTTGCGCTCGGCACCTTCCGGATCGGTCAGGGCTTCGGGACGGACACCGAAGATGATCGGCTTGCCCTGGAATGCCGACAGGCCCGCCGGCGCATTGGCCATCGGCAGGTTGATCGGCTCGCGCGCCTCGCGCTGCAGCACGACGGACAACGCATTGCCTGACGTACCGATCGTCGCCGGGATCAGGTTCATCGCCGGCGAGCCCATGAAGTCGGCGACGAAGAGATTGCTCGGGTTGTTGTAGATTTCGGCCGGCGTGCCGAACTGCTGCACCTCGCCATCCCGCATGACCGCGATCTTGGTCGCCAGCGTCATCGCCTCGATCTGGTCGTGGGTGACGTAGACGATGGTGGTGCCGGTGGTGGCATGCAGGCGCTTGATCTCGATGCGCATGTCGACGCGCAGCTTGGCGTCGAGGTTGGACAAAGGCTCGTCGAAAAGGAACAGTTTGGGGTCGCGCACCAGCGCCCGGCCCATGGCGACGCGCTGGCGCTGGCCGCCCGAAAGCTGGCTCGGCTTGCGCTGCAAGAGGTGGCCGATCTGCAGCACCTTGGCCACCTTGTCGATCGCCTTCTGGCGCTCCGCCGCCGGCACGCCGCGCATCTCCATGCCGAAGGAGATGTTTCCGGCCACCGTCATGTTCGGGTAGAGCGCATAGCTCTGGAACACCATGGCGATGTCGCGCTTGGAGGGGTGCAGATCGTTGATGGCGCGGCCGTCGACCCGGATTTCGCCCGAGGTGATCGTCTCCAGGCCGGCGATGGTGTTGAGCAAAGTGGACTTGCCGCAGCCGGAAGGGCCGACCAGCACCAGGAAACCGCCTTTCTCGAGCTCGACATCGATCCCTTTCAGGATCTCGACCTGGCCGAAGCGCTTTCTCAGACCATCAATTTCCAGAAAAGCCATCAGATCATCCTTTGACGGCGCCAGCCATGAGACCGCGCACGAAGTAGCGGCCGGCGAGCACATAGACGAGAAGGGTGGGCAGTGCCGCGATCATCGCGGCGGCCATGTTGACGTTGTATTCGACGACGCCGGTCGAGGTGTTGACGACGTTGTTGAGCGCCACCGTCATCGGCATCGCGTCGCCGGTGCCGGCGTAAGCCGAGGCGAACAGGAAGTCGTTCCAGATGTTGGTGAACTGGTAGATGACGGTGACGACGAAAATCGGCATCGAGTTCGGCAGCATGATGCGGCGGAATATCTGGAAGAAGGAGGCGCCGTCGACCTGTGCCGCCTTGACCAGTTCGGTCGGAAACGCCTCGTAGTAGTTGCGGAAGAACAGCGTGGTGAAGCCGATGCCGTAGACGACGTGGACGAAGACCAGGTTGACCGTCGGGTTGCCGAGACCGAAGCTCGTTCCGACCGAGTTCTGCAGTGTGACGCCGAAGCGGCCGAGGCTGCCGAGGATGGTCGCCATCGGCAACAGCACCGACTGGAACGGAATGAAGCAGGCAAACAGCATCAGCCCGAACACCAGCGTTGCGCCGCGGAAACGCCATTTCGTCAGCACGTAGCCGTTCAGCGCGCCCAGCATGGTCGAGATCAGAACGGCCGGAACCACCATCTTGATGGAGTTCCAGAAATAGCCCTTGATGCCGGCGCAGGTGAGGCCGACGCAGGTCTCGCCCCACGCCTTCAGCCACGGGTCGAAGGTCGGCGCCTTGGGCAGCGCCAGCATGTTGCCGTTCTGGATCTCGTCCATGGTCTTGAACGAGGTCACCAGCATGACGAACAGCGGCATCAGGTAAAACAGCGCAAACAGCGCCAGCAGCCCGTAGATGACGATGCGGTTGAGGGTCTTGACGTTGACGCCGCCGGAGGCCTGGCGGGCGGGAGTGGTGACGGCGCTCATCGCGGCTTCTCCCGCAGTTCCGAATAGAGATAGGGCACGATGATGGCGACGATGGTCATCAGCATGATCACCGCACTGGCCGAGCCGACGGCCATTTCGTTGCGCTTGAACGTGTACTCATACATGAAGTTGGACGGCAGCCACGCCGAGCCGCCGGGCCCGCCGCTGGTCAGTGCGACCACGAGATCGTAGGACTTGATGGCGAGGTGCGCGAGCACGATGAAGGCCGACAGGAAGATCGGCCGCAGCAGCGGGATGACGATGCGGCGATAGAGCTGGAAGTTGGTGGCGCCGTCGATCTGCGCCGCCTTCATGATCTCGCCGTCGATGCCGCGCAGGCCGGCCAGGAACATCGCCATGATGAAGCCGGAGGCCTGCCAGACGCCGGCAATGACCACCGTGTAGATGACGAAATCCTTATTCTTGATCCAGTCGAAATGGAAGCTCGTCCAACCCCATTGATGCAAGGTCTGCTCGAGACCGAGGCCGGGATCGAGGAACCATTTCCAGGCGACGCCGGTGACGATGAAGGACAGCGCCATCGGATAGAGATAGATCGGCCTCAACACGCCTTCGCCGCGGATCTTCTGGTCGAGCAGGATGGCCAGGAACAGGCCGAGCGCCAGGCAGATTGCGATGTAGAGGAAACCGAAAATACCCATATTGGTGATCGACGTGTACCAGCTCGACGGCGGGTCTGTGTCGAAGGTCCAGCCCCACAGCCGCTGATAGGCGCGCGAGCCGGTTAGGACATAGGACGGGAAGGTCTTGGAATTGGTGAAGGACAGATAGATCGTCCACAGGATGAAGCCGTAGACGAAGACGATGGTGATGGCGAAGCTCGGCGCCAGCACGATCTTCGGCAATGCGTCCTGCAGGCGCGAGCGCACCGAGGCGCGTGGCCGCGCATGCTCCGGCGTCAGCTTGATCTGGCTTGTCGCTACCGTGCTCATGGGGCTCCTCCCGTCGACTCGCGGCCAACCAGCTTCGCGGATCTATGTTCGCGGATCTGGGCCTTCCCCGCCGGAGCGGGGAAGGCGTTTTTGGCGCGTGGCGCTTACTTGGCGTCGTCGATCGCCTTGACCAGCTCGGTCACGGCTTCGTCCGAGGTCTTGATCTGACCATGGACGAACTTCGAAACGACGTCCTTGTAGGCATTGGCGACTGCCGGAGGCGCGCCATAACCCTGGGCCAGCGAGCCGAACAGCGTGCCGCCTTCATTGGCTGCCTTCAGGTCGGCGATGCCCTTCTTGCCGCAAGCGTCGAAGTCGGTGTCCGGAACGTCGGTACGGGCCGGAACCGAACCCTTGACGACGTTGAAGGCCGACTGGAAGCTCTTCGACAGGGTGGCGGTGGCCAGTGCGACCTGGGCGGCCTTGCGGTCGTCGGGAACATTGAACATGCCGAACATGTCGGAGTTGTAGATCACCGAGCCGTCGGTGCCCGGGAAGCGATAGCACAGGAAGTCGGTGCCCGGGGTCTTGTTGGCGGCGTGGAACTCGCCCTTCGCCCAGTCGCCCATGACCTGCACCAGGGCATCGCCCTTGATGACCATGGCGGTGGCAAGGTTCCAGTCGCGGCCCGAGAAGTTGGGGTCGACATAGGTGACGAGCTTGGCCAGATTGTCGAACGACTTCTTCATCGTGTCGGACTTCAGGGACTCGTCATCGAGGTCGTTGAAGGCCTTCTTGTAGAACTCGGGTCCGCCGGTCGACAGCACGACGGAGTCGAACATGGTGGCTTCCTGCCAGTTCTGGCCGCCGAGAGCGAGCGGGATCACGCCTGCCGCCTTGGCCTTGTCGAGCAGGGCAACGAAGTCGTCGAAGGTCTTCGGCTCGGTGCCGCCGATCTTGTCCAGGACGGCCTTGTTGATCCACAGCCAGTTGACCGAGTGAACGTTGACCGGCGCCGCGACCCACTTGCCGTCATAGACCGAAAACTTCTGCAGGGCTGCCGGAACGGACTTGTCCCAGCCTTCCTTCTTCGCCGTTTCGGTCAGGTCGCCCATGACGCCGGCGGCTGCATAGTCGAGCACGGTGTAGCCGAGCATCTGCGAGGCGGTCGGATAATTGCCGGCCGCGACCATCGCCTTCAGCGCGGTCATGGCGGCATCGCCGCCGCCGCCGGCCACCGGCACGTCCTTCCAGGCATAGCCTTCCTTGGCCAGATCACCCTTGAGGACGTTGAGAGCAGCCGCTTCGCCGCCCGAGGTCCACCAATGCAGCATCTGGACTTCCTTGACGTCCTCGGCGTGGGCCGCGAAAGCCAGGCCCGACGCGAGAGCCGTTCCGATAAGCAGTTTGCGCAACATGTACTTCCTCCCTTGTTGCATTACACGACCGGCGGATGCCGCCGGGTTCTTCTCAACTCAGCCGACCCACCACCCGGTGCGCTGGCCGCGATGAAACTGGATTGTCTTTTCCTCGGTATAATCCTCGACGGCGCGTTTGCCGAGTTCGCGTCCGAGACCGGACTGCTTGTAGCCTCCGAAAGGCAGCTCGGGATAACCTTCCATGAACGTGTTCACCCAAACGGTTCCCGAACGCACGCCGCGCGCGACCGACATGCAAGTGTCGATGCTGGCGCTCCACACGCCTGCCGACAAACCATAGGGCGTGTTGTTGGCGATGTGCAACGCCTTTTCAATCGATTCAAAAGTCAGCACCGAGAGCACCGGGCCGAACACTTCCTCGCGCGCTATGGCCATGTCCTCGGTGACGCCGCGGATGATGGTGGGATCGAGGTATTGACCGATATTGGAGGCCAATTGCTTGCCTCCGCTGTAGATGCTGCTGCCCTCGGTCGCGGCTGCCGCAACGTAACCGGCAACCTTGGCCAAATGGTCGGACGAGATCATCGCGCCGACCTTGGTTTGGTCATCGAGCGGATCGCCGACCGTGACCCTGGCGGCAAGCGCCTTGACGGCGCTGAGAAAATCGTCGGCGATCGCCTCGTGCACGATCAGCCGGCTGCCGGCATTGCAGCACTCGCCGGCATTGAAGAAGCCGCCGAACACCGCCGCATCGGCGGCCGCTTCGAGGTCGGCGTCCTGGAAGACGATCTGGCCGTTCTTGCCGCCGAGCTCCATCGAGACTTTCTTCAGCGACTGCGCGGCGGATGCCATCGTCATCTTGCCGACGCGGGTGGAGCCGGTGAACGAGACCATTTCGACCAGCGGGTGGCTGACCATCGGCGCACCGACATCGGCGCCAAGTCCGGCCAGGATATTGACGACGCCGGCGGGCAGGCCGGCCTGCATCAGGATGTCGCCGAGCACGAAGGTCGAGGCCGAGGTCATTTCGCTCGGCTTGACCACCGCCGTGCAGCCGGCGGCGAGCGCGAAGGGCAGTTTCTGGCTGACGATCAGGAACGGGAAATTCCACGGGGTGATGATCGAGACGACGCCGATCGGTTCGCGCAGGACGACACCCAGCATGGCGTCGCCGAGATTGGCGTAGGTTTCACCATGCAGGGTGCGGGCAAGCGAGGCGGCATAGCGCCAGATGTCGACGGCGCCGCCGATCTCGCCGCGTGCCTGGGCGATCGGTTTGCCCGATTCCAGTGCGTCGAGCCGGGCGATGTCTTCCAGCCGGCCCTCGATCAGATCAGCTGCCTTGAGCAGGATCCCGGCACGTTCGGCCGCCTTCATGCGCGGCCATGGACCCGTTTCGAAAGCCCTGTGGGCGGCAAGCACAGCGGCTTCCACTTCGGCCTCACCGGCCTGCGCATAGTGCGAGACGGTGAAGCCGTGGCCGGGGCTGTTTCGAGCAATCGTGCGGCCGTCGCGGGCATCGACATGCTTGCCGTTGATCAGCAGCTTGTAGCCTTTCGGGGCTTCGGCCGCCTCGGCCGGCATGGCGATCTTCAGGGGTGCGTTCATATGTTTGCTCT
>NZ_RZPI01000322.1:0-6047 GCF_003998715.1 Mesorhizobium sp. M7A.F.Ca.CA.002.15.2.1 | reverse complement strand
TGTCCTCGACGGCGCGCATCCTGGCTGCCGCAAGCGACAGCCGCAGACGGTCGACAAACCCCTGCCGGTCGCCGCGATAGAGCCTTTTTGCCAGTTCGCCCTCGGTCGTCTTCGGCTCGACGGCGGTGGCGAGCGCCCATTGGCGCAGGCGATCCGCTTCGGCGGTCGAGAGTTTGAGCCGCTCGGCGAGCGACTTCATGCGAGCGGCATCGGGCGGCACGATCGCTTCCAGTCTGAGCAGCGGGTCGGGTGCCCAGCCCAGATCCTTGCCGGCCTTGGCCAACCCATGGATGGCATCGATACCCCATTTCTCGCTTTCCGGCAGCGCCGCGGTCAAGACACCTGCCTGCCGCATCCAAAGCAGCGCCCGTGACGGATCGGGCGCCGACAAAAGTTTCTTCAGTTCCGACCAGATGCGCTCGGACGAAAGCTGGGCCAGCCCTTCCTTCAGACGGGCGCAGGCTTTCAGCCCCTCGGCGTCGGGCCGTCCGTCGCCGTACCAGGCGAAGAAGCGGAAGAAGCGCAGGATGCGCAGGTAGTCTTCGCGAATGCGCGCTTCCGGGTCGCCGATGAATCGCAGCCGGCGCGCCTCGATGTCGGCAATGCCGCCGACCAGGTCGACCACCTTGCCATCGGCCTCGGCATAGAGCGCGTTGATGGTGAAGTCGCGCCGCTCGGCATCGAGCTTCCAGTCGCGCCCGAACGACACTTTCGCGCGCCGCCCGTCGGTTTCGATATCGGCGCGCAAGGTGGTGATTTCATAGGGCTTTCCGCCGGCAACCACGGTGATCGTCCCATGCTCGATGCCGGTTGGCACCGCCTTGAACCCTTCCGCTTCGGCGCGGCGGAGGGTTTGCTGCGGCAAGCAGGTGGTGGCGATGTCGATGTCGGCGACCGGCTGGTCCATCAGCGTGTTGCGCACCGCGCCGCCGGCGACTCGCGCCTCTTCACCGCCTTCGGCCAATGCGAACAGCAGGCGCTGTAGATGCTTGTCGGTGAGCCAATCGGCCCTGCCCGCGATCGAGACACTCACGCATAGAGCCTTTCATAGAGAGTACGAATGATGCCGGCGGTGACGCCCCAGATGCGCCGGTCGCCGTAAGGCATGTCGTAGAAGAACCATTCGAGATCGTTCCACATACGGCTGTCGCGCTTGTGGTTGGCCGGGTCCATCAGGAAGCGCAGCGGCACTTCGAAAGCGGCATCGACCTCGTCTGCGTTGAGCGTCAGTTGGAAACCGGGCCGCACGATGCCAAGCACCGGGGCGATGCGGTAGCCGCTGCCGGCGACATAGTCGGGCATGCGGCCGATGATCTCGATGCCATCTCGGCCAAGCCCGATCTCCTCGAAGGTCTCGCGCAGCGCCGCCGCCTCAGGGCTCGGATCGGTCGGATCGATAGTGCCGCCGGGAAAGGCCACCTGCCCCGAATGGCTGCGCAGCTTTTCGGCCCGTTTGGTCAGAAGAACCGTCGCATCGCCCTCATGATCGACCACCGGGATCAGCACCGCGGCATTGCGCAGCGCCTTGCCCTGGTTGAGGCGCGGATGGCCGGGGTTGAAGCGATGGTCGCCATAGTCGTCGTCGCCTGCATGTGCATCGGGCTGCACGGCAAAGCGCGCGCGAAAATCCGCGGATGAAAACGGCGCCGGCGTCACCTGGTCCATCACGCGCTCAGCCGCTTCAACTGGTCCGCCGGCATGATCGGGAACACGGCGCCCTTGGAGCGCACCGCGAACATCGTCTCGCCGCCGATTTCGATCTCCTCGCCATGCCCGACCAGTTCATACATCACCGGCCGCGCCACCAGCGCCTCCAGACGGCCACGCACCAGCACATAGGGCTTCAACCCGCCGGTCTCGTTCTCATCGACAAACCGCAGCGGCCGTTCCGGCCCGGCTTCGACGACGTCGCCGACATTGGTGCGGAAGGTGATTGTCTGCGCCTCGCCGCTGCCCGAAACGTCCATTTCGACGGCGATGAACGGCGCATCGGCGACGCGGATGCCGACCTTTTCTACCGGTGTCACCAGATAGGTCCTGCCATCGGCGTCCTTGCGCAGCACCGAGGAGAAAAGCTGCACCAGCGGCATGCGCCCGATCGGCGTGCCCAGATAGAACCAGGTGCCGTCGGCCTTGATCTCCATGTCCAGATCGCCGCAGAAGTCGGGATTCCAGCGTTCGACAGGTGCCGCGCCCTTGCCGGCACGGGCGGCGCGCGAGATCAGCGCCTCGAGACCACGCGCCTCGGTGGCATCAGTCAGGCTTTCTTCACGATGTCCCAAGGGTCCCGTCATGGTCACGAAATAGTCACTGTTGTTCCGCTTGTCAGCCTAAGTCTGTGATTTAAGTTTCGATGTAGGCGCCACGCGAGGCCGAATCGCGGCAACTTATGGTATGGTGCAGCCGTTGTTCCAGCCATGGTATTCCAACCACAAGGATCGATGCGGCATGAGCGTGATGGTCAAGGAAAGCCCGATCAGCGAAAAGGACATGATCGCCGAGGCCGAGAAGGCGCTTGCCGACATCTCCCGGATCCGCGACGGGGTCGGCCGGGTCATCTTCGGACAGGAAAGCGTCGTCGAGCGCACGCTGGTGGCGCTGCTGGCCGGTGGCCATGCGCTTTTGGTCGGCGTGCCGGGTCTCGCCAAAACCAAGCTGGTCGAAACACTTGGCATCGTGCTCGGCCTCGATTCGCGTCGCATCCAGTTCACGCCGGATCTGATGCCGTCCGATATCCTCGGCTCCGAAGTGATGGAGCAGGACGAGACCGGAAAACGCTCCTTCCGCTTCATCTCCGGGCCGATCTTCGCCCAGCTGCTGATGGCCGACGAGATCAACCGCGCGTCGCCGCGCACTCAGTCGGCGCTGCTGCAGGCCATGCAGGAATACCACGTCACCATTGCCGGCGCCCGCCATGACCTGCCGGCGCCCTTCCACGTGCTGGCAACCCAGAACCCGCTGGAGCAGGAGGGCACCTATCCGCTGCCCGAGGCACAGCTTGACCGCTTCCTGATGCAGGTGGACATCCTCTATCCCGAAATCGAGGCGGAGCGCCGCATCCTTCTGGAAACCACCGGCATCGAGGACGCGAAAGCGCAAAACGTGCTGCAGCCGGTGCGGCTGAAGGAGATCCAGACGCTGATCCGCCGCATGCCGGTGCCTGAAAGCGTCGTCGAGGCGATCCTGACGCTGGTGCGCTCGGCGCGTCCCGGCCAAGGCAATGCCGAGACCGATAAGAACGTCGCCTGGGGTCCCGGCCCGCGCGCCAGCCAGGCGCTGATGCTGTGCACAAGGGCGCGCGCGCTTTACGACGGACGGCTGGCGCCCTCGGTCGACGACGTCCGTGCGCTGGCCGAGCCGGTGCTGCAGCATCGCATGGCGCTGACCTTCGCCGCCCGCGCCGAAGGCACCAGCGTGCGTGACGTGGTGGCGAAACTCGTGAAAGGGATTTGATGCCGCGCATCGGCGAGGTCCAGGCTCCGGCAGCGACGCGCGACGCGCTCGCCCGTGGCCGGTTGCGGGCCTCGCTTGTGCCAGACCTGCTGGTCGAGGCGCGCCGTATCGTCAACACCGTGATCGCCGGCTGGCACGGCCGCCGCAAGCGCGGCATCGGCGAGAATTTCTGGCAGTTCCGGCCCTATGTCGAGGGCGATTCCTCGCGCATCGACTGGCGCCGCTCGGCCCGCGACGACCACACCTATGTGCGCGACCGCGAATGGGAAGCCGCCCATACCGTCTGGCTGTGGGCCGACCCCTCGCCGTCGATGCTCTACAAATCGACAGGCGCCAGCGTTTCCAAGCAATCGCGCGCGCTGGTGCTGGCGCTGGCCATGGCCGAGCTGTTGTCGCGCAGCGGCGAACGCATCGCCTGGCCGGGCCTCACCGACCCGTTCACCGCCCGCAACGGCGCCGAACGAATTGCCGCCCAGTTGATGCATGCCGGCGAGCTGCCGGCAAAACCCGACCTGTCCGACATCAGGCGCTTCTGCGACATCGTCATCGTCAGCGACTTCCTCGATCCCGTCGAGGAGACGATGGCCTGGCTCGACGTGCTGGCCCGCCACGGCGTGCGCGCCCACCTGATCGAGGTCGCCGACCCGGCCGAGGAGACCTTCCCCTATGCCGGCCGCACCGAATTCACCGATCCCGAGACCGGCGACAAGCTGACCGCCGGCCGCGCCGAAATGCTGGGTGATGAGTATCGCCTGCTCTACACCGCCCGCCGCCACGAACTGGCCGCCTGGTGCAAGCGGCTTGGCTGGAGCTTTACCGTCAACCACACCGATCGGCTCGCCTCCGACGCGCTGGTGCGGCTGCACATGGCGATGACCACTGATGGCCCCTCGGTCAGGCCGACCGCTGGCGGTCGTGCAGGCATCGCTGGTGGCGATCGGCCAGGAAAGGCTGTCGCATGAGTTGGCTGCCGCTCTCCTTTGGCGCCCCCATGGTGCTGTGGGGCCTGCTGGCACTGCCGGTGATCTGGTGGCTGCTCAGGCTGACGCCGCCCAAGCCGCAGACCGAGATCTTCCCGCCGCTGAAGATCCTGGCGCGCGTACTGAAGCGCGAGGAGACGCCGCAGCAGAGTCCGTGGTGGCTGACGCTGCTCAGGCTCTTGATGGCGGCCCTCATCGTCGCGGCATTGGCCGACCCGGTCTTCAATCCGCGTGAAAAGCTGCCGGCCGAAGGAGCCGCCCTTGCCCTGGTCATCGACAATGACTGGGCAAGTGCCGCCGACTGGGGCAAACGCGTCGCCACCGCCGAGCGGCTGATCAACGACGCCGGCTCCAACGGCGTGCCGGTCGTCATCGCCTTCACCGCCGAAAAAGCCAATGCCGAGATCGGCCCGTTCGATGCCGCCACCGCCCTTGACCGGCTGCGCGCCGCCAAGCCGCGGCCGATCCCGACCGACCGGCCCGCCGTCTATGCCCGCGTCGCCGGCGTGCTGGAGACCTTGCCCGGGGCCAGTGTCGCCGTGCTTGCCGACGGCCTGGCGGCAAAAGGCGATGAAGCCGCCTTCAACACGCTTTTGTCGAAAAATGCCGCCCGTGTCGTCTGGGCAACCGCCGACAGGCTGTCGCTGACGGGCCTGACCGCCGCCGACAACCAGGTCGACGGCTTTGCGCTGACCGCCATCCGCGCGCCGGGCGACCCTGCCCCGGCGCAGGTCACCGCCGGCGCCTTCGACGACAAGGGCCGCCGCATCGCCGATGCGACGCTGACCTTTTCGCCTGGCGAAACCACCGCCACCGGCACCATGGCGGTGCCGTTCGAATTGCGCAACGACTTCGCTTCGATCGCGCTCGACGGCGAGCGGCAGGCCGGTGCGGTGCGCGTCCTCGACGAAAGCTCCAAGCGCCGCCGCGTCGGGCTGCTGTCGCAGGCCGAGGCCGACCAGGCGCAGCCGCTTTTGTCGCCACTCTACTACATCAGGCGGGCGCTGCAGCCCTTCGCCGATCTGGTCGAACCCTCCAGCGCCGACCTCGCCGACGCCATCCCGCAGATCCTCGACCAGAAGCCCGCGATGATTGTCATGGCCGATATCGGCACCATTCCCGGACAGGTCCGGCAGAGACTTGTCGATTGGGTCGACAATGGCGGCACGCTGGTGCGTTTCGCCGGTTCGCGGCTGGCCACGGCGGGCGATGACGACGATTTGCTGCCGGTCCGCCTGCGCACCGGCGAGCGTTCGCTCGGCGGCGCGCTGTCATGGACGTCGCCGCAGCCTGTCACCGAATTCCCCAAGGCCGGCCCGTTCGCCGATCTGGCGCCGCCGGCCGAGGTCACTGTCAGCAGACAGGTGCTGGCCGAGCCGACACCCGATATCGTCGAGCGCACCTGGGCGGCCCTTGCCGACGGCACGCCGCTGGTCACCGGATTGAAGAAAGGCAAGGGCACGCTGGTGCTGTTCCACGTCACCCCTGAAGCAACCTGGTCGAACCTGCCGATCTCCGGCAGCTTCGTCGAGATGCTGCGCCGCATCGTGCAGCTGTCGCGCAACCAGGGCGCGGCCATCGCCAATGCCGAAGCCGCCGCGGCGTCGGCATTGG
>NZ_RZPI01000321.1:0-6003 GCF_003998715.1 Mesorhizobium sp. M7A.F.Ca.CA.002.15.2.1 | reverse complement strand
CTCAGTGATCGGCTGGATATCTGGCATACCATCTACAACCACCCGCTTGCCGACGCGCAGGCGATCGTCGAATGGGTGAAGTCGACGGGCCTGAAACCGTTCCTCGATCCGCTGGATTCCGACGAACGGGCGATGTTCCTCGAAAGCTACACGGCCAAGATCGCCAAGGCCTATCCGAAAACGGCTAGCGGCAAGGTGCTTTTGCGCTTTCCACGCATCTTCATCGTTGCCAAGCGGGCCTGATTATCCATGTTGCACGAGGACCAGTCCGGCCTAAACCTTTGGTTTAAGCCGGCGTAAACCGCCGCGGTGAGAAAACTGTTGCGCCGGAGCGTTCCGGCGCCCACATGAAGCCCGCAACGCCTGCGGATGGGACGGACTGGACATGCATCGCGTCATCATCAGCGGCATCGGCGTTGAAATCCCTGAAGCCACAATCACCAATGAAGAGCTGGTGGCCAGCTTCAATGCCTGGGTCGACGCGGAGAATGCGCGCCGCCTGGGCACCGACGAGCCGCCGCTGGCGAAATCGGATAGCGACTTCATCGTCCACGCTTCGGGCGTGCGCACCCGTCATGTCATCGAGCGCGAAGGCATTCTCGACCCGACCCGCATGTCGCCGCGCATTCCGGCTCGGCCCGACGATGCGCTGTCGCTCGAAGCCGAGTTCGGCATCGCCTCGGCGAAGAAGGCTCTCGAGCATGCGGGGCTACAGCCGTCGGATATAGACCTGGTGATCTGCTCGGCCTCGCATCACCAGCGGCCCTATCCGGCGATCGCCATCGAAATGCAGGAGGCGCTGGGCACGAAGGGCGCAGGCTTCGACATGGGGCTCGGCTGTTCTTCGGCGGCGGCGGCCTTGCACATCGCCGTCAATTTGGTGCGGTCGGGCGCGCACAAGCGCATTCTGGTGACGACGCCCGAGATCATCACCGGCCATCTCAATTTCCGCGACCGGCAGACGCATTTCATTTTCGGCGACGCTTCGGTGTCGATGGTGGTCGAAGGCCTGGCCAAGGGCGACAAGCGGCCGGGGCGCTTCGAGGTGCTCGACACGCGCATCTGGACGCAGATGTCGAACAACATCCGCACCAATCTGGGCTACCATACCCGCACCGCCCAGGATGATCCCTACATGATCAATCTGGAAGGCAACCTGATCAAGCAGGTCGGCAACAAGGTGTTCAAGGAAGTCACCGTCGCCGGGCAGAAATTCATCGTCGAATTCCTCGCCGAGCACGGGCTGACGCCGCAGGCGATCAGGCGCTTCTGGCTGCATCAGGCCAATGCGCGGATGAATGCGATGATCCTGAAGCTGTCGTTCGGCCACGAGGTCGATCACGACCGCGCGCCAATGGTGCTGGAGCGGCTGGGCAACACGGCGGGCGCCGGGGCCATCGTCGCGCTGTCGGAGAACCACGCCGATATGAAGCCGGGCGATTTCGGTCTGATCTGCGCCTTCGGCGCGGGCTATTCGATCGGCGGCGCGCTGCTGAGAATGCTTTGAGGCTGCCGCGTCATGCTGGTGCGAACGGCACCAGCATCGGAACGCGCGCGGCATAGTCGTCATAGGCGCTGCCCAGTTCGCCGCGCAGGAAATTTTCTTCCAGCCTGGCTTTCGTCACGATGCCGATGATGAGCAGCGCGGTTCCGGCTATGCCCCACATGGTGCCCTTGGCTGCCATGGTGGCGAGGATCGCCAGCAGCAATCCGGTGTAGATCGGATGCCGGACAAGGCCATACGGGCCGGTGTTGACGACACGGTGCCCGGCCTTGGCGGTGATGGTGCCCGACCACAGCCTGCCGAGATGCAGGCGCGCCCACCAGGCAAAGGCGATGCCGATGGCGATCAGGGCGACACAGATCCAGGCTTCGGGGAGATCAGGCATCCACAGCCTGAGCCGGCCTTCATAGCCGTGCGCCGGAATGAACAGCAGCACCGCGCCGGCTATCCAGAGACCCCGATAGCGGGCCTCCGCCTTGAACCCGGCGCGCTTCTGGGCAGGGTCGGACCACAAAGCGGCGACGGCCCAGCTTCCTGCCCAGATCAACCAAAGCAACGTGATTGCCGTCACAGGTCGCATGATCAGCCTCCGCAAACCGTCTGGACGTCACTATGAAACCGGCACCGCGCGCCGGCAATGCGGTGCGAGATCGATGACAGGTAAGAAAAGCGTGATCGCGATCCTATCGGTGCTGTTGATCGGACGATCAGCACTTTCGACTGGACGCCGCGAAGCGCGCCCGGCTAATTCGCTGGATGACGAATAGAAAGAACGCCATGCCGGATCTCTTCCCCGAGGCTGAAAAGCCGGTTGAAATCATTGCCGCGCGAAAGCTTGCCGCCAGGGCGGCAGCGCTTTACGTGGCGCCGGCGGATCATTTTCAGACGCGCCCGGTGGACGAATTGCGGCTGGGTTTCGACGGCATTTCAGGCGATTTCCATGCCGGGCCGACACGGCGCTCGGGCGGGCGCGAGCCCTGGTATCCGCGCGGCACTGAAATGCGCAACGAACGGCAGCTGTCGATCGTGGCAGCGGATGAACTCGCCATCGTCGCCGAGCGCATGCGCCTGGCCGAGATCAGGCCGGAGTGGATCGGCGCCAATCTTGTGATCGAAGGGGTGCCGAACCTCTCCATGCTGCCGGCCGGCACGCTGCTGTTCTTCAAGGGCGGCGTGACAGTCAAGGTCGACGCGCAGAATGGTCCGTGCCGCATCGCCGGCCGGTCGATCGCGGAGAACGCCGGAATGGCCGACGTCGAAGCCGGCGCTCTGCTGTTCCCGAAAGCGGCGAAGCGGCTGCGCGGCATTGTCACCTGGGTAGAGAAGCCAGGCACGGTTAGGGCAGGCGAAGAGATATCGCTGCGCGTGCCGGAGCAGTGGATTTATCAAGCCTGAGGGCCGGCTACGCCGCCCATGGAGCGGCGCAGCAAAAGCGCTGGACTTCAGCCCTTGCGGTTCTTCTTCACGCCTTGCGCCATGATGGAAACGTCGTCCCACTTCTCCCAGGTGGCAATGCGGTTGGCGTATTCCTGCTTGATCATCGGCAGGCCGCCATCGCCGAAGAATACCCGCAGCGGCGGCTCGGCGGCGTCGACAATGGCCAGCATGGCCGGCCCGGTGGCGTCTGGATCGCCGGCGACCGAATTGGCGCGGCGCTCGGCCATCTTGGCACGGGCGGGCGCATAGGCCTCGATCGGTTGGGATACCTTGGCCGACGGCCCGGCCCAGTCGGTGGAGAAACCGCCCGGCTCGACCAGCGTCACATGGATGCCGAATTCCGCGACCTCGATGCTGAGCGACTGGCTGAAGGCCTCCAGCGCCCATTTCGAGGCGTGGTAGAGGCCGAGCGAGGCAAAGGCATTGACGCCGCCGATCGACGAGATCTGGATGATGTGGCCGGAACGCTGTGCCCGCATGATCGGCAGTGCGGCCTGAGTGACCCACAGAGCGCCGAAGACATTGGTTTCGATCTGGTCGCGAGCTTCCTGTTCGCTGACCTCCTCGATGGCGCCGAAATGGCCGTAGCCGGCATTGTTGATGACGACGTCGAGCCGGCCAAAACGCTTGTGCGCCTCGGCGACAGCGGCATCGACGGCTTTCTTGTCGGTGACGTCGAGCTTTATCGCGGCAATCCTGTCGCCGTATTTCTCGACGAGATCGGCGAGGGTGCCAGCATCGCGGGCGGTTGCCGCGACGCGGTCGCCTCGGGCGAGTGCAGCCTCGGCCCAGACGCGGCCAAAGCCCTTCGACGATCCGGTGATGAACCAAACCTTGTTTGTCATGATCTTGGAGTCCTTGCCCCTGCGGGCGTGATTTTGGATGAAAGCGGAGGCTTCTCCGCTTTCGGGCATATACGGTCGATCCTCTGATTTTCCAGAGGCGACGGGAATCTTTTGACAAAGACGCCTGAATTATCGGAGATAATTCACCTGAGACGACCAGGCCGGGTCCTCGTGCTTTTGCCAGTAGCGCGCCATCAGCCGGCTGGTGATCGGTCCGACCTTGCCATTGGCGATCGCCGCGCCGTCGATCTCCGTCACCGGCATGATGCCGCCCGCAGTGGAGGTGATGAATACCTCGTCGGCCTCGCGCAATGCGGTGACGCTGAGATCGGTCGCCGTGGCGGCAAGGCCTTCTTCTGCACAGAGATCGAAGACGGTGCGGCGGGTGACGCCGGGCAGCACGCCGGTGGCCGGCGTCGACAGTTTGCCGTCCTTGACGCAGAAGACGTTGAAGCCCGGGCCTTCGGCGACATTGCCGTTGAAGTCGAGGAGCAACGCGGTCTCTGCACCGCGGTCATAGGCATCGTAGAGGCCGCGCACCAGATCGAGCCAGTGGTAATTCTTGATCGCCGGGTCGATCGAGGCCGGCGGAATACGCATCTTGTCGCTGATGGCGACGCGCAGGCCGCGCTGCAGCTGCTCGGCATTGGCGACCGAGCCGAACGGCACGGCGAAGGCCATGAAGCGGTTGACCGCCTGGCGCGGGTCGCGGCTGAAGGTCGGAGAGGCGCCGCGCGTGCACAGCATTTCGACATAGGCGGCGCGATGACCGGACAGCGCTACGCAATTGTGCAAGATTTCGGTCACGCCGTCGCGGTCGAAGGGAATGGTCATGCGCAGCTTTTCCAGCCCGCCGAGGAAGCGGTCGAGATGCAGATCGAGGCGGAAGAAGCGGCCGTTCCAGACATGCACGGTGTCGTAGGTTGCGTCGGAATGCAGAAAACCCCAGTCCAGCACCGAGATCTTGGCCTGCGACATCGGCAGGTATTGGCCGTCGAGAAAGGCGATGCCGTCGGGGTAGGAATGCGGGTCGACATGGCGGTCGCCAACCACGGGCAGTTGCTTCTCGTCCTGTGTCGTCGCCGTGTGGCTCATTGGGGCTTCCTGTCACGCAAGGCAAGATCAGTAGGCTATCGGCGCTGGGCAGAAGGCATAGAGCCACCCGCCCGGTGCTGTTCGGCCTCGATGACGATCTCGTCGATACATTGGATCGGAATTGCCTTAGATTGCGCGCTCTGAACGGGAGGGGGAAGATGGGCAGGCTTGGGGCCGTCATAGCAGCCATGACGATGTTCGCCGCTGCGGGCGAAGCCAGCGCCCAGTGCGCGCGCGAAGGCGATGAATTGTGCCAGGGCGGGCAGACCTATCGCTGCGAGAAAACCGGCAGCGAATTGACACCGATCTTCCAGAACCTGCCTTGCGCGGTGCCGTCGCTGAGCGGCACCTGGGTCGGCAGCGGCCATCAAAGCCCGGCGGGTGACGCCGGGGCCGACTGGCCGATCGCCATGACCATCAACGATGGCAGCGCGTCGATCGACTATCCGTCACTCGGTTGCGGCGGATCGCTGTCACAGACGTCCAGTGACGGCATTTCGGCGGAATACCACGAGAGCATCACCTACGGTCAGGACAAATGCGTCGACGGCGGCAACATCACCGTCAGGTTTTTCAAGGGAAATCTGTCCTGGACCTGGATCGGCCAGGCCGATGGTCAGCCCTATAATGCGGTCGCAGTGCTTAAGCGGAAGTAGCCGTGGTCATTCCTCCTCGTCATCCGCGTCGAGCAGGCGCGTCGCGCGCCAGCGAGTGAGCACGACGTTGGTCTGCTCGATGACGAAGAAACGCGCCGAGTCGCGGTCGTAACCTTCGCTCAGCAGTTTCTCGTAATCTGTGTGCATGTGGCGGATATGGGCAATCGTCGCCAGCCATACGGCGATGCCTGGTGGCAAGGTCTTCATGTGGACCGCGCCGGCGTCGCCGCGGATCTTCTCCATGTCGGCATAGGGTGCCAGCGGCAGAAGTGCTGTCAGCGCCTTGGCGATGGCGCGGCGGCGACCGGTGGGCGCCGTCATCGCCGAACCCCGTTGGGCTCGTCGCGCCCTTCGATGGTCGCCTCGGCAATGGCGTCGGTCGAGGCGAAATAAGGTTTGATGTCGATGACCGGAGTGCCGTCGAGCACGTCGATGGCGTCGAGATCGATGCGGCCGGTGTTTTGGT
>NZ_RZPI01000320.1:0-6078 GCF_003998715.1 Mesorhizobium sp. M7A.F.Ca.CA.002.15.2.1 | reverse complement strand
CCACCTGTCCATCGCCCAGCGAACGGAAGCGCCCGGCGCGGTTGGTCCAGCTCTGATAGCCGGAATAGACGCCTTGCCGGCCGGTCGGGTTGAACTCGGCGTCCTTGACGTGGAACGCCTTGATGCGCTCGTGATAGATGTCGATGAATTCGAGATAGTCGAGCTGCTGCAGCAGGAAATGCGACGGATCGTAATTGATGTTGCAGCGCCTGTGGCCGCCGACCGCGTCGAGGAACATCTCGAAAGTGGCGCCGTCGAAAACGTCTTCAGACGGGTGAATTTCATAGCCGACATCGACGCCGTTGTCCTCGTACACGTCGAGAATCGGCTTCCAGCGTTTGCCGAGCTCGCCAAACGCTTCCTCAATGAGTCCAGCCGGCCGCTGCGGGAACGGATAGAGGTAAGGGAAAGCCAGCGAGCCGGTAAACGACACTGAAGCATTCAGGCCTAGATTACGCGATGCTTTAGCGCCGAACTTCATCTGCTCGACAGCCCACTTCTGCCGGGCTGCGGGATTGTTGTGCACCGATGGCGGCGCAAAGCCATCCATCTGCGCGTCATAGGCAGGATGCACCGCCACCAATTGCCCCTGCAGATGCGTCGACAATTCCGTGATCTCGACGCCGGCGTCGGCGCAAATGCCTTTCACCTCGTCGCAATAGGCCTTGGAAGAGGCCGCCTTCTTGAGATCGAACAGCCGCGCGTCCCAGGTCGGGATCTGCACGCCCTTGTAGCCGAGACCGGCCGCCCATTTGGTGATCGACGCCAGTGAGTTGAACGGCGCGGCGTCGCCCGCGAACTGCGCCAGAAACAGCCCCGGGCCCTTCATTGTCGTCGGCATCGGCATCCTCCCTCATTTCTCTCGCGACCGAGCATAGCGCCGATTGGAAACAGGGCCAGCCACTTTGGTCTTTTCTCAACGGGCGCTTGCACGCACCACCATTCTGGTATTACCAAATGTGGAATTTTGGTCAAGCCTTGCAATGCGCCATCATGACCCCAAAACCACCCGGCGCAGGCATATATATCTCAATATAATCAAGGAAATACTCCACAGCGAAAGTTGCATCCCGGCGCTTCTTGCCGATCCGGATAATTTGCTGTAGACCTCGCTTCAGGCCCAATTGGTCGAACCAGTTTGCGAGAAAAGGCTGGGAACGCCTTGGGGAGGAACCTTTGTGTCGCCTTTTGGCGATGCATGTCGCAGGCGAACCATAGAGACGAGTTGGGAAGGACAGACCATGCATCTTTCGACGCACAACTGGATGCGCGCGGAACCCTTGGAAACGACGCTCAAGCGCATCAAGAAATTCGGCTATGAGTCGATCGAGATTTCCGGCGAACCCGAGCAGTACAAAACCAGGGAGACCCGGGCGCTGCTGAAGGAGCATGGCATTCGTTGCTGGGGCGCGGTGACCCTGATGCTGGGCGAGCGCAACCTTGCCGCCAGGAACCAGGGCCAGCGCGAGCGTTCCGTTCAGTATGTCAAGGACGTGCTGACCATGGTCAGCGAACTCGATGGCGAGATCATCACGCTGGTTCCGGCGACCGTCGGCAAGGTCGTGCCTGACGGCACCGAGGAAGAGGAATGGAAGTGGGTCGTCGACGCCACCCGCGAATGCTTCACCCACGCCAAGAAGGTCGGCGTCAAGATCGCTGTTGAACCGCTCAACCGCTTCGAGACCTATCTGTTCAATCGCGGCGCCCAGGCGCTGGCTTTGGCCGACGCGGTCAGCCCCGAATGCGGTGTCTGCCTCGACGCCTACCACCTCCATATGGAAGAATTTAACGTCTATGACGCGATCCGGCAGGCCGGAAAGCGCCTGTTCGACTTCCATGTCGCCGACAACAACCGCTTCGCCGCCGGTCTCGGCCAGATCGACTGGCCGAAGATCGTCGCCACCTTGCGCGAGATCGGCTACGACGGCGCGCTGACCAACGAGTTCGTCGCGCCCGTCGACCGGACGCCGGCGGCCCCCTATCCCGACATGGTCGAGCGCAATCCGGTCGATATCTCGCCCGAACAGCTGAAGTTCATCCAGGACCACGGCTCCAGCGTGCTCACCGAGAAATTCTACACCGACCAGATGCGCATCAACGCCGAAACGTTGCTGCCGCTGATCAAGTAGTCGACTGCCTCAGGGAAATTCGCCCTTCCGCCCTGACCGGCGCAGGGCTGGGGAAGAATATGCGTATCAAGTCCGTCCAAGCCTGGTGGATCCGCGTTCCGATCGAAGCCGCTCGGCAGCACCGCAGCGACTTCGGTCAGGTGACGACCTTCGACGCCGCCATCCTGCGCATCGAGACCGATGACGGGCTGGTCGGCTGGGGCGAAGGCAAGAACGCCGCCGGCAGTGCCGGCAGCTACGGTGCACTCGTCCACATGCTGAACCATGAAGTCGGGCCGCAGCTGGTCGGCCGCGATCCGGCCGACATCGGCATCATCTGGGAGATGCTCTACAATGGCGTGCGCCACGACAGCGCCGCACGCGGCGGCCACGCCATGCCGCAGCTGGCGCGGCGCGGCATGAGCATCGCGGCGATCAGCGCCGTCGACATCGCGCTGTGGGACATTCTTGGCAAATCGCTTGGCGTTCCTGTCTGGCGGCTGCTCGGCGGCCGCAAGCTCGATCGCATGCCGGCTTACGCGTCCGGCGGCTGGGCGGCCGCCGACGCCATCGGCGAGCAGTTGAAATCCTATATCGCCAAGGGCGGTTTCAAGGCACTGAAGATGCGGGTTGGCGCCATGGACGGCGCGGCGCACATTTCCGCCACCCGCGTGCGCGCCGCACGGCAGGCGCTCGGCCCCGATGTCGAACTGATGGTCGACGCGCACGGCACCTACACGGTGGCTGAAGCCAAGCGCTTCATCCATCTCGTCAACGACCTTGACCTGGCGTGGTTCGAGGAACCTATCATCGCCGACGATAAGCCGGGCATGGCCGAAGTGCGGGCAAGTGGCGCCGTTCCGATTGCCACCGGCGAAAGCGAGGCGACCCGCTACGCCTTCCGCGACCTTGCCGTGCTCAAAGCCGCCGACATCTTCCAGCCCGATCCCGCCTTCTGCGGCGGCATCAGCGAGGCGATGAAGATCGGCACCATCGCCAGCGCCTTCAATCTGCGCTTTGCACCGCATTTGTGGGCCGGCGCGCCCTGTTTTTTCGCAGGCTTGCATGTCTGCGCCGCCTCGCCGTCGAGTTTCACCGTCGAATATTCGCTCGGCGCCAACCCGATGATCCATGATCTGGTCGAAGAGACTGTCGAAGCCAGGGACGGTATGATAGCGATCCCGGAAAAACCGGGTCTGGGATTCACCATTTCGGAGCGGTTCCTGGAGGCGCACGCGCAACGCGGTTGACGATGAAAGAAAAGAACCTTCTCGCGGAACTCGCTGCCTACCTGTTCTCCCATTCGGACAAGGAGAGCGGCCGAACGCCATCGGAGCGCGAACTGGCGGAGCATTTCGCCGTCAGCCGCGGTCAGATCCGCGAGGCGCTGGCCATCCTGGAGGCCATGCGCATCGTTGAGCGCCGGGCCAAATCCGGCATCTACATCGACACCAAGCAGGCCAGTGTGGAGGCCATGGCGCTCTTTGCCCGCGCGGGCCTCCCGCTCGACCCGATCCAGATCTACGAGACGGTCGAACTGCGCAAGATCCACGAGATCAAGGCGGCCGAACTTGCCTGTTCGCGTGCCACCGAGGAGAATTTCGAGCGGCTGCGCGAAATCCTGAAGGCTTCGGAAGAGCGCATCGCCGCCGGCGAAGGGCTTGCCAGGGAAGACCGCGAATTTCACCTCGAAATCGTGCGCGCCACCAAGAACAGCGTCTTCCACAATGTCTGCAGCGTCTACTACATGATGGGCGAGCAGCGCCTGCCGATCTATTTCAACGACCCCGAGCGCAACGTGCGCTCGCATGCCGAGCATATCCAGATCTATGAAGCGCTGCTGCGCCGCGACGGCAATCTCGCACAGGCGCTGATGAGCGCCCATCTGCAGGGCGCTGAGAGCTACTGGAAGGGCCTGATCGAGGGCCATGGCGAGGAGCCGCAAAGCCCGGCGCTCGAAAAAGCCTGACCGACATGGCTCGTATCCTCACGACGCACCCTCTGCACCCGCGCGCCTCGGCTATGCTCTCCGGCGCCGGCGAGCTCGTCGTCGCCTCCGCCATCGATCCGGCCACGCTGGCCGCCGAGGCGAAAAATGCCGACATCGTCATCGTGCGCGCGCCGCTGCCCCCACAGCTTTTCGACGGCGCAAAGCTGCTGCGGGCGGCAATCCGTCATGGCGCCGGGCTCGACATGATCCCGATGGAAGCAGCGACGGCCGCCGGCGTGCTGGTGGCGAATGTGCCGGCGGTCAATGCCCGATCGGTGGCCGAACACGTCATGTTCGTGGCCCTCGCCTTGCTGCGCAACTTCCGCGTCGTCGACCGCGACCTGCGCGCCAAAGGCTGGCTTGCCGGCAAGCTCGCTGTTGGCGTTGGCGTGCTCGCGGCCGGCAAGACGATCGGCATCGTCGGCCTCGGCGCCGTCGGCCAGGCGGTCGGCCATATCGCCGCGCACGGCTTCGACCTGAAGGTGGTGGCAACGACGCGCAGCATGCAGCCGGCGCCGGACAAGGTCGGCTTCCTGTCGATCGACGCTCTCGTCGAGCAGAGCGACATCATCGTTCTGTGCTGCCCGCTGACGCCGGAAACGCGCGGCCTGATCAACCGTGAGCGGATCGCCCGCATGAAGCCGCAGGCGCTGCTGATCAACGTGTCGCGCGGACCGGTCGTCGACGACGACGCGCTGATCGAGGCCTTGCAGAAACGGCGCATCGGCGGCGCCGCGCTCGACGTGTTTGCGACGCAGCCGCTGCCGTCGAACCATCCCTATTTCGGCTTCGACAATGTTATCGTCACGCCGCACATGGCGGGGATCACCGAGGAATCGATGATGCGCATGGGCGTCGGCGCGGCGGGCGAAGCCCTGCTGGTGCTGGCGGGCAAGCTGCCGGTCAATCTGCGCAATCCAGAAGTGGTCGATCACTATCGGCGGCGGTTTCCGGCGAGCCTGTAACCCATCGCGGTTTCGCCCCAATTCTCCGCGACGTTGAGAGCCATGCCCGGTCTCGCCTTCCTCTTTGTCGCTGCCTGTTCGCTCTGTGCCATGCCGGCATTCGCGGCCGAGAGCAGTTATGTCTATTGCGACAACGGGCTGCGCTGCTTCAAGGCGCCCTGCCCGTCCAACAGCGCACTCGACCTTGCCACCGGGACGATCATCAAGGGCGTGTCGATCGACCCCAGCGGCCTGCCGCAGGCCGACAAGGCCATAACCGATCTTTCCGACGCGCTTTATGCAGGCAAGATCGTCGTCAGGGGCTCGATCGAGCACCGCACCCAGACGATCGCCGGCAAGGAGTACAATTTGCCCTGGCTGGTCGCGACCCGTATCGTACGGACCGCCAAGGACAGCGAACGCAAGCACTGTTCGTCGCGCTGATGGGCGGTTCAGCCCTGCTCACGCGCCAAGCAGCTGCTCCACCTCTGCTGCTATGCGCAGCAGGCGTTGGTCATGGCCGTTGCGCGCCACCAGCATCAAGCCGGCGGGCAGCTGAGTGCTCGGCATCGGCAGCGAGATCGCGCAGAGATCGAACTGGTTGGCAACCTGCGTGTTGCGCAGCAGCAGGCCTTCGGTGCGGTCACGCAACCCGGCGTCGTCAGACATCGAGACGATAGTCGGCGCCGTCACCGGTGTGGTCGGCAAGGCCAGCACATCGACCGAGGACAGCCGCTCGTCCATGGCGGCGGCGAGCGCTGTACGACGGCGCATTGCCCGGATGTAGACAGGCGTCGGCAGCATGGCTGCCCGCGACAAAGGTCCGCTGACATGCGGGTCGACCGGTACCGAAGCTCCTGTCGCCAGCCAGTCGGCATGCACTTCGGCCCCTTCCATCGCGGCGATCGAACCACGCTTGGTGGCCGCGCGCAAATCGGCAAGCAGATCGTCGATCGACAGATCCTCGATCCGCGCGCCCGTCTGCTCGATCTTGCCAAGGCAGCGGTCGAACGCGGTCGCCACCTCGTCTTCCGTC
>NZ_RZPI01000031.1:0-19035 GCF_003998715.1 Mesorhizobium sp. M7A.F.Ca.CA.002.15.2.1 | reverse complement strand
CTTGTAGATGATGCTCGGGATCAGGAAGCCGCTCTTGCGCTTCACCGTCGGGTCGGCAATTTCGAATGCAGGCAGATAGGCAAGCGGAAAACCGAAGAACTCGAAATTCGCATTCTCGAAGCGAACCGTCTTCTTCTCGCCGTTCCAGATGATCTTCTTGGCCTTGACGCGCCAGGTCGGCGCTTTGTCCGGCTTATCCTCGCACGGCTCGCAGGCGGTGTAGACGCCATTGTGGAAGGTGGTCAGCACGCCGCCCATGCGTTCGGCGCTTTCGGCGGCGAAATAGGCCTTGTCGATGGTTTCGACCCGCAACGCGTTGACGAAGCCGTCGGCGAAGTCATCGGTGATGTCGATATGCTGCGAATTGATCTTGGTACCGTCGCTGTTGATGACTTCGACGTTACCGCTTGCGACCATTCGCTTGGTGTTGCGGTTGTACTCGACCCGCTGGGCGACAAGGCGATTGCCACCATAGTCGATCTGCACGCCGCCAACGGCGGTCACGGTCTGGTTGTCGTTGTTATAGACCAGCGTGTCGGCCGCCAGCAGCATTTGCGAGCCGGACGGAACCGATGTCGCCATGTCGCCGACGTCCTGCGCAAGCGCCGGTGCCGGAACGGCGTAGGCAAGCACGCACGCCAAGGCGGTCGCCGCATAGAGGCGCGCCAAACCGGCCTGCCTGTTGCTGGGCAAAAACGCCTCCCTCACTAGCCGTCTTCCTTGTATAGCAGGAAAGTCACCCCGAAGAACATAGCCACCATGACCGGTACCCAGGCGGCTACGACAGTCGGCACGAATCCCGCCACGCCGAATGCCTTCACCAGAACCGAAACGACATAAAGCAGAAAGCCAGCGATGATGCCACCCAGAATCATCGTCGCCGACTGCCCCATCCTAGCAAATCGCATTGAAACCGTTGCCGCGATCAGCGTCATGGCGACGAGAAGGAACGGCAACGCCACGAGCGAATCAAACTGCATGGCAAAGGCATTTGCCTTGAGGCCGAAGGAGCGGGCAACCTCGATCTTTCCGGGCAGGTCGTAGAAGGGGATGGTTTCCGGGCGCGCCAGCCGCTCTTGCACGAATTCGGGCTTCAGATTGGTCGGTACGCGATCGGTTGCCGATGCCTGGATCGTGCCGTTCTGGAACGTCTTGACGTCCTGCAATTCCCAATAGCCGTCGCGCAGGAAGGCACGGGCAGCATCCTTGCGCTCGACGATGTTGCCTTGCGGGTCGAGAATGAAGAATACGACATCGGCCATTTCCAGGCCCTGGTTCAGGATGGCCCGCGCACCGATGATGGTGTCCCCCGAACTGGTTTTCTGCCGGATCCAGGGCGCGGCATCGGCCGAGACCGTATTCGATTTGCCGGAACGCAGCTGGGTTTCGATCTGCTCGGACCAGGAGAATGCGTGCGCGGCGAGCGGATTGATGACGCCAACCGACAGGACGCCGAACAGCAAGGCTCCGATACAGCAGGGCAAGAGGAACTGCCAGGCGGAAACACCGGCGGAACGCGCGATGACCAGCTCGTAGCGCCGGTTCAGCGACACCAGCGTCGCCATCGCCGAGAAGAGACCGACGAACGGCACCGTCTGCAGCATGATCATCGGCATGCGGAGGCCTGAAATGGCTACCGCCGTGCCGTAGGTGAAGCCGGGCAGGCCGGTGGTGCGGCCGGACAGCTCGGTGAAATCGATCAGGAACACCAGCGCCAGGAGGCCGATGAAGAACCAGATGGTGATCGTCACGTAGCGGAAGAAGAAATAGCGGCCCAGTGTCCAGCCCATCAGCCGACCCCTTGCCCTGATGTGCCGCGCCTGGACAAACGCAATTTGAAAGCATTCCAGCTGTCAGCGATGCGCGAGGCGAAGTTTGTCATCCAGTCCGCCCAGGTCACGGGCAGTTCCAGTGTCCGGTTCGAGACGATGAACCAGATCGCCACCGCGGAAGCCACGATCGGCACACCATAGACCATATAGGCATATTGCGGGATCTCATCCGCCTTGCTGGCGGCGAAAAAGCCCAGCCAACGCACGAACAGCGATATCGTGATCGCCGTGATCAGCGGATTGACGCGCGCCTCGCGGTGCGAGCGCGCATCCCCGGCGACCGCAAGCGCGATCAGCGCGAAAACCATGGAATAGGTCCATTCCGAGAACCGCTGGTTGACTTCGGCCCGGTATTCGTAGGGGCTCTGCTGATAATACTTGTCGTTGGCGCTCGGGTTGAGCAGGTACTGCGTCGTCTGGTCCTTGGGCAGGAGCGTCACCGCTGAAGCCGCCGCCATGAAGGCCGACATGTCGAAGGCATAGGAGGTGAAGCGGATGACGGAGAGATCGCCGGTCAGCGTTTTGCGATGGATGACGCCGTCATTCATCATCAGCACCTTTTCACCGCCGCGTTCGATGATGCTGCCGGTCTTGGCGTAGTAGACGAGGTTGACGCCTTCTTCGCGCGAATCGGCGACGAAAATGCCGCCCAGCCGATTGTTGGGAAGGCGCTCGCCGACCTGCAGGAACAACCCGTCGTCGATCTTGCGGAAGGTACCTTCCTGGATGATCAGCGACAACAGATCCGCGCGTGACGATGCCACCAGGGCCCGGTTCTTCTGCCGTGCGTAAGGATCGATGCCGTTGTCGACGGCAAAGGAAAAAACGGCTGCGGCGAGCGCCAGCAACATGATCGGCCGCACGATCGTCCAGCGCGAGGCTCCCGCGGCGTTGACGACGGCAAGTTCGGAATCCGAATTCATGACGCTGAGTGTCTGTGCGACCGCCACCACCAGCGCAAAAGGCACTACGATCGGGATGATGGACGGAAGGATGAGGGCGGCGACTTCGAAGAAGGTCAGCGCCGATTGGCCGCTGTCGGTGACCAGATCGATCTTTGCCAGCACCTGCGTCGTCCATACGATCGCCAGCGTCCACACAAGAGCGGCCATGAAGACCACGAAAGCGCGGCGCATGATGTAGCGTTCAACGACCTTCATGAAGGCTTTTCTCGATTTTTTCGAACGGCATCATGCCGCCGAACAAGGTAGCTGTCCGGCAGCGCCTGCACAACTGGCTCATCAGATGGTCTATCCGGGTTCTGTCCCACATCACGCCCCCCGGCTGGGCGGAGTGTCGGCGGGAATGGATAAGAAAGGGCGAACATCGATGGTTAACAACAAGTTGCGGCAAAAAGCGGGGCCGTGCCGCGACGAATCGTCATCGATTCCATAGGTCATATGGGATGCCAATTCGGCAAAGTCTTGCCAAATGCCGGAAAACGACCAAATGTCGCGCATCGTTTCGAACCGCTTCCCCAAAAGTCGCGCATTCCCTGAAAGCAGGACATGATGAATCAAAGACCGTCGATCGCCTTCGCCAAATTTTCCGGGTCCCAGAGCGGGGTGAACAAGAAGGGCACGGTCTTCGTGCTCGCGGCGGATGAGGGCGGCCTGAGCGACGTCGCCAAGCCCAGTGATCCCGGCAAGACACTGGAGCGGGCTTTTCCCGTGGCTGAGTTCACCGGCAAGTTCGCCAGCACGGTGGAAGTTCTGGCCCCGCAGGGAGCGTCGCTCGACAGACTGGTGGCGATAGGCACCGGCAAGGTGTCGGGACTGGACGAATATGCGTGGTTGAAGCTTGGCGGCACCGTTGCCGCGTCGCTGCGCAAGGCGACCGAGGTAGCGGTAGTCCTCGATGTGGTCGGCGCCTCGCCGAGCGCGAAGGACGCGGCAAGCCTTGCCGCGGGCATTCTCCTGCGCAGCTATTCCTTCGACAAGTACAAGACCAGGAAGGATAAGGACGACGGCAAGGCAGAGCCGAAGAAGCCGGTCAAGGTGACCATCCATACCGCCGATCCGGCCGCTGCGAAGAAGGCCTTCGCCGATGCCGAGGCGGTGATCGACGGCGTCCTTCTGGCGCGCGACCTCGTCAACGAACCGGCAAACGTGCTTGGGCCGGTCGAGTTCGCTGCCCGCGCCAAGGAACTCGAGGCACTCGGCGTCAAGGTCGAGATATTGGCTGAGAAGGAAATGAAGAAGCTCGGCATGGGCTCGCTGCTCGGTGTCGCGCAAGGCTCGCCACGCGGCGCCCGCATGGCGATCATGCAGTGGAACGGCGGCAAGCCGAAGGACAGCCCGATCGCCTTCGTCGGCAAGGGCGTCACTTTCGACACCGGCGGCAATTCCATAAAGCCGGCCTCGGGCATGGAGGATATGAAGGGCGACATGGGCGGTGCCGCCGCCGTTACCGGCCTGATGCATGCGCTGGCGGCCCGCAAGGCGAAAGCCAATGTCGTCGGTATCATCGGACTGGTCGAAAATGCGGTCGACGGTCATGCCCAGCGTCCCGGTGATATAGTCACTTCGATGTCGGGCCAGACCATCGAGGTGCTCAATACCGACGCCGAGGGCCGCCTCGTGCTGGCCGATGCGTTGTGGTACTGCAACGACCGCTTCCAGCCGAAATTCATGGTCAATCTGGCGACGCTGACCGGCGCCATCATGGTGGCGCTCGGCCAACATTATGCCGGCCTGTTTTCCAACAATGACGAACTGGCCGAAAAATTGTCGGTGGCGGGGCAGGCGACTCAGGAACGGCTGTGGCGCATGCCGCTCGGCGCCGAATACGACAAGCTGATCGATTCCAAGAACGCCGACATGAAGAACATCGGCGGCCGTTTTGGCGGCGCCACCATCGCGGCGCAGTTTCTGCAGCGCTTCGTCAAGGACACGCCATGGGCTCATCTCGACATAGCCGGCACGGCGATGGGGGCGCCGTCGAACGAGATCAACCAGTCGTGGGGTTCCGGTTTCGGCGTCAGGCTGCTCGACCGGCTGGTGCGCGATAACTATGAGCAGTGAACGGGTTCGATCACTATAGGCTGAAGCGATGGCCGACGTTCTGTTCTACCACCTGACCGAATCGACGCTGGAGGATGCGCTGCCAGGCCTCCTGGAGCGCAGCGTCGACCGTGGCTGGCGCGCCGTGGTGCAGACAGGCACCGAGGAACGCCGCGATGCGCTCGACCAGCATCTTTGGACCTTCCGCGACGATTCGTTCCTGGCGCACGCAACCGATCGTGAAGCTCATCCCGGCGAACAGCCGATTCTGTTGACCACCGGCGACGGCAATCCCAACGACGCCAAGATAAGGTTCCTGGTCGACGGCGCGGTGCCGCCTGACCTTGGCGGCTACGAGCGCGCGGTGTTCCTGTTCGATGGCCACGATGCCGCCCAGCTCGAGGCGGCGCGAGGACACTGGAAGGTGATGAAGAGCGCTGGCCACGACGTCACCTACTGGCAACAGACGCCAGATCGCCGCTGGGAGCGCAAGGCGTAGACCAGCCGCTTGTGGCGGATGACTCGATCCTACAGTCTTGCCTTGATCCGGTTCTGTTTCCGGGTGACGTAGTCGCCGTGTTTCAATCTCTTGAAAACATACCAGTCGCCATCCGGAGCCTTGCGCTGGTAGATTACTTTGCCAGCCTGGCGGTGCTCGAAGCAGGTCATCGAGCCCTTCACGCCCCAGGAACCGTGCCATTGCGCACGCCAGCACAGCTTGCCGCCGCCGGGAATGAACCACATGCCGTCGCCATAGCCCGACTTGCCTTTGTCGTGGGTCCAGGACTCGAACTGTCTCTGCTTGACGGCAAAGAAGCCGGCGCCCTTCTTGCCCCACAGCCACGAATGGTTCTGATAGATCTGGTAGACGCCTTCGTCAGGAACCGCTGTGGCCTCTTGAGCCTGCTCGGCGATTTTCATCGCCGTCTTGGCTGTCGCAGGAGCCTGGAAGGCAAGAACAAGAACGGAGCAGGCGAATGCCGCTCCAAGATAATTTCCCACTACCCGCTTCACGAAACTTCTCCACAGACTGATTTACGCCACGCCTCAATCCTCATCCCGAACCGCTGGTTCGGGATGGATCACGATCAAACAAGGAGATTGGAAGTCGATCCCGATCGCGTCGGGGTCGATCAGCACGATGCGTCTACGGCAGGACGTGCTGGGTCACCCTCCAGTCGGGCAGACCATAGCCACCCAGCCACGGCCACACTTCCTTCTGGTTGAAGTAGACAACCGAAGTCAGCGCCGGGAACTCCGCGTAGGATTTGCGGGAATCTTCCTGCCATTTCGAGACATAGTCCTGCTTCCCGACATAGCCGAGTTCCGCAACGATGATCGGCTTGTTGAACACTGCAACGCGGTCATAGCCGGGCTTCAGCAGCTCAGCGAAGGTGCGGTCGCGGCCGGTCTCGTCATCATCTTTTTTCTGCAGACCGAACACCGACAGGCCGATGACGTCGACATAGTCGTCGCCGGGGTAGTATTTTTCCAAACCCTCTTCGCCTTTGGGCGACCACATGTACTTGGCTGCGGGGGCAGCCTTGCGGCAGATGTCGACTTCGCGCTTGTAAGCGGAGATCCAGTCCTTGGGAGCCCAGTTGGCCCAGGTGAAGCGGCCGTTCTTGTCTTCCATTTCCTGCGCCCAGCGAATGGTCACCGGGCTCTTCATCTGTCCCACCAGGTCGCAGATCGCCTGCATGTTGGCGTCATATTTGCCGCTCAAAATGCCGTCGCGCAATTCGGGCGGGGTGATGCGCCAGTCCTTGGACCAGGTCCACGGCTCAACCGTGATCAGCAGCGAACGGCCGCGCTGCAGCGCATAGGCGTCGGCGAGTGGCAGCGTCGACAGATCGACGTCTTCCCAGGGCAGGAACAGCTCTTCGATGCTGGCGCTCTTGTCGGCGCTGAAGTCGCCGTAGGGATCGTAGGATCCGAACGCCGAGGCGGCGCTGCTCGTCTGGACGGGGTCCGTCGCGGCTACTGAGCCAGCGCCTCCTGCCGTGGGGAACGCGGCGCTTCCGCCCAATGCCAGCGCGATTGCAAGTGCTTTTACTGTGGAGTGTTTCATGTCGATCTCCCATGGCCCCAACCTCTTGCGGAAGTTAAGGCTTCGCCCGTGCGCATCGATGCTTGATCGACACGATTACCCAAAACCGATCGGCTCTATTTGGCAGAATCTGCGGGATTTCGGAGCGACCCGTTGGCGGATGTGCGAAACCTGACACAGAGCCACCCAAAAAATTATCTCTCAAGGCCCTATACAGGGGGCGCTCGAGAGAAAGTTCGCCGCGATACTCACAAATTCGCGTCAATATCCCGATATATCATCCCTGGCTAATTTAAGAGCCGGTCGCGACCAAGAGTCAAGTGCAATTAACGGTTGCTTAACCATGTGCGCGCGACATGGTTAACGCTGCTCTCAAAGTTCGATCCTTGCCGGACAGCTTTGGCCCATCGGCGAATTCTCCAGCGCTGAAAAATTTGCGGCTCATCGTTCACGTGCTGGTCGGTGGAAACTGTTCCACCGGACTATCCTTAACCAGTTCTGAAGAACCGTAGTTAAGAAATAACTAATTTAGTTGACTCTAAGGATGCCTGAGCGGATTCTGCTGCTGGGTTAGGCTCATCGGCCGTCGTTTGGCTGATGCTCGGGTGGCGGCAGTAAAGTGTATGAGTGTTTCCGCGGACGTGGGGATCATCGGCAGTAAGACCATGCCGAAACGGGGGCGTGGGGCAGCTCCGGGCAAGGCGGCGGAGAAGCCTCCTTTTCTGGTGCCCGTGCTGTCGGCCGCCCAGAAGCGGATCTGGAAGCTAGGACTTGCCTGCTGGTCGGTAACGTTCGGATTTTTCTGGTTCTGGTGGCTGCAGCCCGGGCACATCGAACACGTTATCCCATACATGCTGGCGACATTGACGCTCGTATGGCTGACATTCATGCCGATGTATTTTCTCTTGAACGTGCATGCGATGAAAAAGCCGTCCAGGCTTCACACGATCCCGAAGCATTCGCGTGTCGCGATGGTGGTGACCAAGGCTCCGTCAGAGCCGTTTTCCGTGGTTGCGCGAACCCTCGAGGCAATGCTGGCGCAGGACTGTCCGCATGATACCTGGCTGGCCGACGAGGACCCGTCCGAGGAAACGATTGCCTGGTGCGATGCCCATAACGTCATGATTTCGACGCGGCGCGGGCGGGAAGATTATCACCGCAAGGTGTGGCCCCGCCGGACGCGCTGCAAAGAGGGAAACCTGGCCTTCTTCTACGACCACTATGGTTATGAACGCTATCACTTCGTCGCTCAGATGGACGCGGACCACGTCCCGACACCAACCTATCTCAGGGAAATCCTGGTTGCCTTTGCCGACCCGGCGGTTGGCTATGTATCGGCGCCGAGCATATGCGACAACAATGCCGCTGAAAGCTGGTCGGCACGCGGCCGGCTGTTCCCGGAAGGGATGTTCCACGGACCTTTGCAGTCCGGCCACACGGGCGACGGAACGCCGCTCTGCATCGGCTCGCACTATGCCGTGAGAACCGCAGCGCTCAAGCAGGTCGGCGGCCTTGGCCCGGAACTGGCCGAAGATCACTCGACGTCCATGCTGTTCATTGCGGCTGGTTGGCGCGGTGTGCATGCCATAGACGCCATTGCCCATGGCGACGGCCCGCAAACCTTTGCCGATCTTGTCACGCAAGAGTTCCAGTGGTCGCGGAGCCTGATGACGATCATGCTCGAATACTCGCCCATATACCTTTCCAAGGTATCGCCACGGCTGAAATTCCAGTTCCTGTTCCGCCAGCTCTGGTATCCGCTTTTCGCCGTATTTTCGCTTCTCATGTACATCATGCCGATATACGCACTTATTACGGGTCAGAATTTCGCCAATGTGACGTATATTGACTTCCTTCTATACTATGCGCCGAACTCGATTTCGCTGATTGTGCTGGTGATGCTGTTGAAGTCCTTCGGGCTGTCGCGCCCACTGACCGCCAAGACGATCAGTTGGGAGGGAATGTTGTTCTCATTCTTCGCTCGTTGGCCGTGGGTGCTGGCGGGCACGCTGTCGTCGATCCGCGATTATCTGACCAAGTCGTTCGTCGATTTTCGCGTTACCCCCAAGGGCAGCGGCCCGAAAAACCTGCTGCCTGCCCGCGTTATTGTTCCCTATGTGGTGCTTGCAATGGGAGCTTCGCTGCCGGTCCTTCTTGTAGACCGCGCCTCGGACGCCACCGGCTTCTACTGGTTCGCTGCCTTCAATGCGTTCGTCTACGGATTGCTTGTGGTCGTGATCATCACCAGGCACCTCGTGGAGAACAAAATTTCGTTGCGTTGCAATGCCGCGAAACTCACCTTGCAGGCCTCGCTCGCTGGCGTTGCGCTCTTCGTCCCGGGCGCCGCGTTCTGTGACCGCGGCCTGGAAGGCATATATGGGCTCCAGCAGGGGGCAGGCGGTATGCGCATCGTCAGCGTGGCCTACCCGGTTTCCGGAGCCGGGCGCGGCGGGAGCGGAACCCGCACATTCCATCTTGACCCCGCCTGGAATCCGCCACGCTGACGCCGACAGGCGTCCGTGCGCAAACAACTCCCCTGAACCGCATTTGCCTTGATAGCCGGCCGGCAAGCTGTGGCAGGACCAGGCACGAGCCCAAAAGGTCAAATTTTAATAATATCCGGTCGAGTGCCGAAAGACCGCGCTCATCATATCGTTTGCATGATATTTAATAAGTCTCCCCTAATATACAGCCCATGATGTGAGTGGCGATGGGTCACTCGCGTGGTGCGGAAAGCAAATAAGAGCAATATATCTCCGCGCTCCAGCGACTTGTATTTCATGGCAGGGATAGCGATGAACAAAATAATGGAAAGAGGGGCAAGGCTCGGCAAGAAACATGCCTGTGCATTTGCCGCGGTTGCATTGATCTCGATGATGTCCGGTTGCCAAAGCATGGATGCCACCAAGACGAGCTCGATCGGCACCAAGCCCGTGGTTCATTCGCTTGGCCAGAGGGTGCACTACGCCAAGGACAAGCGGCTGCATCTGATCAACCGCAAACCGCTCACCAAGATGACCAACGTGACGCGTACGAGGGAGGAGGCCTATGCGGCCTTCGTGCGGCCGCAGCGGGTCGGCAGGCCGGCGACGGTGAAGGTCTCCTACAGTCTGGGCAATGGCGGCCCGCTCCTGGGTCATTCGCCCTGGATATGTGGTCCGAGCGGTTTCGGCCAGCGCGCCAGCTGCCGTTCGCGTTACTAAGCCATCAGACCTGAAGCGCGGCCGATTTGACTGCTGCCGGGTCTTTGCCGGGGGGCGCGAGTGGAGGGCGGGAGGTTTGCGCAGACGTTGCGCTTTGCCTCTTGCCCTCCAACCGCCATGCGTTCGTTAGGCGCGGACCTCCGTGGCATTCCGATCAGGTCACGATGCTCGGCCCGGGGCGTGCCAGCCGTCATTGTCGCCGCCCGGCGGCCGTGGCCGCGCGACATAGGCCGATGCTCCGTTCGCCTCGTGATAGACGCGTGCCAGCATTTCCGCCAGCACGCCCGACGTCACCATCTGCACCCCGGCGATGAGCATGAAGAAGCCGGTGAACAGCATCGGGCGTGTTCCGATGTCTTCGGCGAAAAACAGCTTCAGGCAAAGCAGGTAGGCAAGGATCAGCGAACCCAGCGCGCCAAGCACGATGCCGATGCCGCCGAAGAAATGTCCCGGCCGTGTGCGATAGCGCATGAAGAAGTACATGAACACCAGATCGAGCACGACCCTGAAGGTGCGCGAAATGCCGTATTTGGACTGGCCGTGGATGCGGGCATGGTGCGTCACCACCTCCTGCGCGATGCGTCTGGGGGTCGTCACCGTGGCCAGCCATGCCGGGATGAAGCGGTGCATCTCGCCATAGAGCTTGACGCTGCGGATGACGTTGCCGCGATAGACCTTGAGGCTGCAGCCATAATCCTTGAGGCGCACGCCGGTGACGCGCGCGATCAGCGCGTTGGCGATGCGCGAGGGCAGCCTGCGCATGAAAAAACCTTCCTGGCGGTCCTTACGCCAGCCGACCACCAGGTCGAGATCCTCGCTCAGCAGGCGATAGACCATGCGGGGGATGTCGTAGGGATCATTTTGCAGGTCGCCGTCGATCGTGGCGATGACGTCGCCGCGCGCCGCGTCGATGCCGGCCTGCATCGCGGCGGTCTGCTTGTAGTTGCGCACCAGTTCGACCGCATGCACATGCGAGCCGTAATGCGCTGCAAGGCGCCTGATCTCGCTCACCGTCGCGTCGGTGCTGCCGTCATCGACCAGCACGACCTCCCAGGGCTGGTCGTAGCGTTCCATCGCCTGGTGGATCCGTGCCAGCAGCGGCTCGACGTTTTCGGCCTCGTTGTACATGGGGACGACGATGGACAGCGTATGGTTCGGCATTACCGCGCCGTCAGGCAGTCCCGAAGCAGGGATGGGCAATACGTTCATTGGGATGGCTTCCTTGCAGGTCCGACAGCCGGATTTCCCGGCAGCGTCGATTTCGAGGGAAACAGCCAGGCGATCGCACCCGTGGCGATTGCCGAGCAGAAGATGAACAGGTGCAGCGCCAGCGCCGCCTGCAAGCCATTCTTCATCGTGATTCCGGAGGTGAGCAGCGCCGCCGCTGCTCCCGCTTCATAGGTGCCGAAGCCGGCGACGCCTTGCACCGGCAGTATGGCGGCTCCTTCGGCCCCAACGACGCCTGGAAAGGCGGTCGAAAAGGATGTCCCCAGCAGCATTGCCAACAACCATCCCTGCACAGTGAGCTTCAGCGACCAGTTCGCGATCGTCCACCACCAGCCATAGCGCGAGCGTCCGGTTGCTTCGGTGAACACATCTCGGAGCTTGCCGAGCTTCGCCACGATCTTGCCGCGGCCGGCCCAGTCATGCGGTGCACGCGCCCAGCGCGGCAGGTACCAGGCGGCGACGATCAAGACGGCCCCGCCCGCAATCCTAATCGCCGGATGCAGGCCCGGCCACACCGCCAGGGCGAGCACGCCGACGACGAAAGCGTCCTGCAGTCTGAACCACAGCAGTGAGGCGCTGGCGCGCATGATCGGTATGCCGAAGACCTGGCGCAGGAGCAGGGGAAAGGCCGTCTCGCCGCCGCGAAAGGGCACGACGTTGATCATCGCATTGTGGATCAGAATGACGCGCAGGCAGGCGCCGAAGCGGCCATGCACCTCGTCGCGGAACTCGTCGCAGACGCGCAGCGCACGCAAGACATAGGTGGCGAAGAACGCGATCGTCGCCACGGCGAAGGTGCCGGGCGTGATGCGGGCAAAGGCGTCGCCGACCATGCGCCAGCGCGAGTCGCTGGCGAGCCAGGCCAGCAGGGCCAGCGTCACAATGATCGAAATCGCTCGTTTCAACAATTCCTCCGGTCGCAACCGTCGAATTCCGCCAGCCGTAGAGATATTTGACCTTGCTGGCCGGCTTGTCTCGCTTAGCTTGCTGCGTTGGGCAGGCGAGGGCGGGTCGGCAAGGTCGCTGACCGTCGCCGGATTTCCAACGTTTGCCTGATCCCCAGCCCATAAGCCCAACGGCCTGACCAGATCAAGGCCGGCTGATTTCATAAATCAGGAGGTTGTCCGAATCCAGCCGCTTGGTCCCGATCTTGTTGAGATAGTCGATCACCCCGTCATGATGCTCGATGAACGGCCGTTTCTGACTGTCTTCGGCATCCTTTGCCACGCCGAACCAATCCGCGCCTTGCGTGCGAAGTTCCTCAAGCTGTGCTATCGCGATGGCATCGTCCTCGACGAACCTGGACCACTCCACGTCGCCGCCACCAGGCGGAAACACCCACCCGCGCGCCCTGCTGTAATAGACTGCGACGGGATCTCCCACCTCCGGAGCGATGGCCACGACAAGATCGCCAGGTTGGGCCCTGCGCGCCAGCTCGTCGCCAAGCAACTTTCCATTCATGGCGAAGGGCGCCTTCATCGTCCGGACGAGGGGAAAAGTCGACCAGACAAGCATAGCGGCCACGATGCAAATCGACCGCAGAATTATCCCAGGAGACGGAACGGTTTTGGCTCCAAGCGTCGCCAGGACGACCGCGCCACGGCCGCAAAACATCGCAAATGGCACATGGAATATATGATAGTTCCATGGATTGGTCGTGATCTCACGTGCCGCAGCGAGATAAACAACAGAGGCCGCTGCAAGCCATATGAAAGGTATGGCCGAAAGAGCGCGTTCTTTCGATTCCGCGACTGGCTGGGGCGGTATCCAGAATCCGACCGCCATCAAAATCATGAACGGATAGCCATAAAACCACCAGACCGACGTGTTCCAAACAGATTTGAAATAGAAATCGTTGCTGAAAAACGTCCAGAATCCAGAATCCCAGATGTATCCGCTGCCCGCGACATGAAAGGGCGGATAGGTTCGCCCGAGATAAATGGCCCAGCTGTAGTAGGCGCCGATGACGAACAGGCTGACCAGTCCGCTTATGAATACTTTGGCCGCATGCTTTCGCCGATTTTGCAAAAGCCAGCAAACCATCAGATAGAATATGACGCCTCCAGCAGCCAAACCCGGTGGTTTTGCAAGCACACCGAGGGAAAAGCTGGCTGTGGCGAAAGGGAGCAGCCACGCGCTGCCTCCCGTCCAGTATTTCGTGAAAAGCCAGACGCCCAAGGTTACCAGAGCCAGCATCGAGGGGTCGGGAAGAAACGAGCTGTCGATCATGATCGCCGCCGGCATCAGCGCATAGGCAAGTGCCGCGGCGTGGGCGTGCGTCTCGCCCCAGCATAGCGCCGTTAATCTGTGCAGTGAAAACACCGTCACCAAGCCGAAAAGGGCCGCAATCATGCGGCCGAACCAGTCGTGCCAGCCAAAGAGTTGGTAGAGTATGGCGGTCAGATAGCTGACGATCTGGAACTCGCGGCCCTGATAGCTTGGCCCGGGCCCGGTCCAGCTGACCTCGGGGAAGAAGATGTTCCAGCTGCGCTGCTGGAAATTGTCGGCCATCATCGCGGTACTTGTTTCGCGCCAGCTGAAGGCATCGACCAGCGGCAAGGTTATGTTGTGGAACCTGAACAGGATCGCAATGAACAGTATCCCCAGCAAGATCGCCATGTTGGGGCTCACGGTGTTGCGAGCAGTCGTTTCCCGGACGGTCGACTGCTGCCGGTATTGCTGACCTTCGGCCTGGTTCAATTCCGGGTCGCCCGCCATTTGAAACCGCGTCCTCCCTGACGTCTGCGGATGTTGCTTTTGAGTGCGATTGTCAGAGTTGGCAGAGCATATGACACATTTCTTAATTTTGACGACAGCGGGATGCGCACATCTGGAACGGTTGTTGTCCGTCCGCTCGCAAAGGTTGACATCACCGTTCTCGCGACTGTTAAATAGTTCATACGGCTGTCAGAGCGATGATAGTGCTACCTTGGGCAAAACGGGCATGCGAACGCCAATTGTACTGACAGCTCTGACCGGATTGCCACCGCATGGTGTCGACGGTCGACGCAAACATTGTCGGTTCGCAACTTGTATGCAACTCATGTTTCTCCTGGCCCTCTGCGGCCAGACGGCGCTTTCGGGAACGGCGCATGCGGCTGCCGCCAAAGACGGCAGACCAGCGGGAACGGTCATCGCACCGGCTCCAACTGCCTACGAGCTGCAGCTTCTTTATGCCGACCGCACATGGATATGGAAAAACGGCGCGGCCTTTTTCGCGCAGGACAATCGACGTCTCCAGGCCTGGACGTCCGGGCAGGACACCACGTCTGTCGCGGAGGGTAGATGGCTGGTGACCAAGGATGGCAAGATGTGCATGGAGCTCGCCTGGCGATCGAAAGGTTACACCGGCGAGCAGCACCGCACCTGCTACAGCCACCGCATTCAGGGCCTGAATATCGAGCAACGCAAGGATCCGGACGGGGAATGGTACGGTTTCAAGCGATCTCCCGAGGATCCTTCCGACGAATACAAGAAATTCGAAGCAGGCGACACCAAGGGCGCGCAGTTCGAAGTGACCCGCAAGCTGGTCGATGCCAAAAAGTAGGCCGCGCTTCCGGCCGCGCTGAGATGGCCGGGCTGTTCTTCCCGTGCGCCTGTCGTGGAACCCGCGAATCGCTTATGGTTGAGTGGCTCGGCAGGCGCTCGGCGCGCCGAGCGCATTTAGTCGCATTCAACTGCATCGCCTGGACGACAAGACGATGGCCTGCCATACGGTTTTGATGAAATTTAATAATTAGTGATATCTAATATAACGTGTGATGTGCGAGTGGTCACTCATGCGGCGTGGAAGCGGCCCAAGTATAGTATGTCGCAATGCGCCCCTGGCTTATACTTGATAGCAAGGGACAGAGGATGAGAAATTCCGCGAGCGTATTTCGCTCAAGCAAGAATGTCGTATCTATTGCCGCGGCTGTGGCGCTGAGCTCTATGGTTGCAGGTTGTCAAGGTATGGACGCAACTGAAACCGGTTCGGTCCTTATCAGGCCCATCGTCCACCCGGTCCGCAGTCAGCCCTCGGTCCAGCCCGTGCAGGCCAGATTTCTCGTGCGCTCGCTCCGGGCCGACCTTCCGATCCAGATGACAAGCACAATAGGGACCGAAAGTGCCTACGCCTTTGCACCGCCGCAACGGATCAAAGCCAGCACGCCGGCGCCGGTGAACATCTCGTTCAATCCGGGCGATGGCAGCACGTTCTCGGGCGGCTCGCCTTATATCTGCAGCCCTAGCGGATTTGGCCAGCGCGCGAACTGTCACCCCCGCTATCTCTGACCCGTCGGGCGACGACCGGCGCTGCCGCCCTCACTGGCGGCAGTTTCATGGGCCTGGTCTTCAGTCCGAAAAAGGGAGCGGCCGTCCTGACAATCGTATCGATGTCTGAAAGCTCCGGCACAAAGCCAAGATGTTCGCGTGCGCTTCCCGGGTCGGCGTAGAGCTCCGCCGGATCTCCGGCGCGTCGGCTCCTGAACACTGCCGGAACCGGCCTCGACGTGATTCGGCCGACCGCCTTGACAATCTCCTTGATGGAGACGCCCCGCCCTGTGCCGAGATTGACCGCAAGGCTTCGCCCGCCACCCTCGATATGCATGAGCGCTTTCAGGTGGGCGCGGGCCAGATCGGTGACGTGGATATAATCCCTTACGCAAGTGCCGTCCGACGTGTCGTAGTCGGTGCCGAAAACCTCGATCGCGTCGATGATGCCCGATGCGGCCATGAGCACTCTGGGAACCAGATGGGTTTCCGGCGAATGCCACTCACCGAGCTCGCCATCGGGATCGGCGCCACAAGCGTTGAAATAGCGCAGGATCGCAAATTTCATTCCGTACGCGGACGCATAGTCGCCGATGATCTGTTCACCCATCAGCTTGGTGCGCCCATAGGGGCTGATCGGATTTTGCGAGGAGGTCTCGCGAACCGGCAACGCCTCCGGCACGCCGTAGGTCGCACAGCTGCTGGAGAAGATGATGTTTTCGATCGAACTCGCGCGTGCGGCATCGAGCACCGCGATGGTGCCTGTCACATTGGTCGAATAATATTCGGCCGGCTCGCGAACGGACTCTCCGACATAGGCCAGCGCAGCAAAATGGATCACGGCCGTCGGCCGGTGCGTTTCCATCGCCCGCCGCAGTGCATCCCGATCCCGGATATCGCCGACGACAAGCGGCCCCCAGGCGACGGATCTCTCATTGCCGCGGCTCAGATTGTCGAAAACCACCGGCATGTAGCCGGCGGCGGCCAACTGCTTGCAGGTGTGGCTGCCGATGAAGCCGGCTCCACCCGTCACCAGGACCGCCGGCCGGCTCATGAAGCAGCAGCTCCTCTGGCGATGTGACTTCCGTAGAGCAGGGTATCAAAATACTCGACGGTACGCGCGAGCCCCTGGCTCAAGCTGATTTTCGGCTCCCAGCCGAGATTGGCCCTGGCAAAGGAGATGTCCGGCTTGCGTTGCCTGGGATCGTCGACGGGCAGCGGCCGATGCACGATCTTCGATCGGGCGTTGGTGTAATCGACGACCAGCGTCGCCAGTTCCATGATGGTGAATTCGGCAGGGTTGCCGAGATTGACCGGGTGGGCGGGCGCGTTCGGCGCATTCATCAGCCGGATAAAGCCCTCGATCAGGTCGTCGGCATAGCAGAAGGAGCGCGTCTGCTGGCCGCTGCCATAGACGGTCAGGTCCTCGCCGCGCAGCGCCTGGACGATGAAGTTCGAAACCACACGTCCATCGTCGGGCTGCATGCGGCGACCGTAGGTGTTGAAAATGCGGGCGACACGAATATCGAGACCATAGGTTCTCGAATAATCGAAGAACAGGGTTTCGGCCGAGCGCTTGCCTTCATCGTAGCAGGAGCGCGGCCCGTGCGTATTGACGTTGCCGAAGTAGCTCTCGGGCTGTGGATGCACGAAGGGATCGCCATAGACTTCGGACGTCGAGGCCTGGAATATCTTGGCCTTGTTCTGTCGCGCGAGTTCCAGAAGGTTCAGCGAGCCAAGCACGCTTGTCTTGAAGGTGTGGATCGGATCTGCCTGGTAGTGCGGCGGAGAGGCTGGGCAGGCGAGATTGTAGATCTCGTCGCACTGAAGGTCCGAAGGCAGTGCATCGACGATGTCGTGCTCGATGCAGCTGAAGCTCGGATTGCGCTGAAGGGCATTGAGATTGTATCTTTTGCCGGTGTGGAAATTGTCCAGCGCGACAACGTCGTATCCGTCCCGCAAAAGACGTTCGCACAGATGCGAACCTAAAAATCCCGCTCCTCCGGCGACAAGGGCGCGTCGTCGGCTTTGGCTGGCGTCCTTTTGGCTGCCGGATTCCAGTTTCAGAACCTTGACAAGCTTAGTCATGCTTTCCTCATACGCACCGAACACGCTACCGCCGGGCCGGGACAAAGCATCGCCCGGCCACGTTCCTGAGAACGTGGCAAACCTCCGCATCTGCGGAAGCGCCATCACTGATGTGCGTCAATTGTTCTTGGCTTTCGCGAAGCTGGTGCGACTACACAACCTCCGTGCTGCCGCTCAGCATTCTCCGCGCCCCGAAATCGCGATCACACGCCCGGTGTCACCATCGATTGCTCGCCCAAATTGCACATCCCAACGCATCGAAAATATACCTGTGGAAATTATAGTCAACCAAATTAGCAATTCCTTAACCAAATGCGCTCGCGAATGGTTAATCATGAAAGCGGCTACGGCCTCTCGGACCGAAGCATGGCGCACAAGGCAAATCCTGTTTATGAATCAGCATATTGGCTCGATCGACGTCAATATGTTGCCGGACGCGCCAAGCTGTTCCTTGAGGTAGAATCAAAACCTGACAGCAAGAACGGCCAAGAATGAGCCGACAGCAATGTTCAGCGCGGCGCGCGAAATACACGGCTTAATTTTTGAGCGCATAGGTAGAACGTTATCGGCATTGTTGCGCAGCCACGCCGCCAATCTGGTTGCGCTCGCACCCCGTACGGTCCACCTCCAGGGTGGCTGCCGCAACTGGCCATCGCCTTTTGGCCGTCGGGGCGCTATTGGCAAGGTCACGATACGCCATGGTGATGTGAATGCGCTTTCTGTTTGTCCTGATCCTGCTTGTCGGCGCCGGCGTCGGTGTCATCTATCCCTGGGCGATGAGCAATTTCTCCGGGCACGAGATCGGCACCTGGCGGGTCTATGAGCAAGGCCGTTTCAAGCCGCTGACGGTGCCGCTCTCCGGCCGCGATGCGCCGGTGCGGGTGCTGGTCGACCTGACCGCAAGAGCCGAGCGCATCGTCTCGCAGCAGCGCACCGTGCTGACGCTGACCGCCGCCAGCAATGGCCGCACGGTGCTCGCCTCGACGCTGCAGTTCAACCATTCCGACAATCCTCGCCAGGCCAGCCCGCAACTGCCCGACAAGATCTTTCGCGACGAGGCCGGCGTCATCGCGACCGTCAGCCCGGGTCCCTACGTCTTCACCGTCGGACCGGGTGATGCCGACGACATACCGATGCGGGCTGTCGATCTCATCCTGCGCTCCGGCGCAGGCGAGATCGACAGCCGTGCACGGCCGGTCGGCTTCGCGCTGATGGCGATCGGCCTGATCGGATTTTTGCTGACCTTGCGCACTCGAGGCGGTCGGCCGGAAAATCCGAACTCTCAGCCGCCACCGCCGCGCTGGGGCAGGGGCTGATGCATGTCGCCCAAAAGTGTGCAGCGGTTTTGGGACAACGACATGCATAACGGCACAAAACGATGA
>NZ_RZPI01000319.1:0-6106 GCF_003998715.1 Mesorhizobium sp. M7A.F.Ca.CA.002.15.2.1 | reverse complement strand
GCCTGGCCGGACGCGACCGCCAGGATCATGCCGATGCCGCAATTGAAGGTGCGCATCATTTCTTCCGGCGCCACGCCGCCGGTCTTGGCCAGCCACGAAAACACGGGAGGAACGTCGATCGCCTCGAGGTCGAGCTCGGCCGAAAAATCCTTGGGCAGCACGCGTGGAATGTTTTCCGGGAAGCCGCCGCCGGTGATGTGGGCGAGCGCCTTGATACCATGCGTGTTGCGGATCGCCTTGAGAATCGACTTGACGTAGATGCGGGTCGGCTCGAGCAGTGCTTCGGCCAGAGTGGCCTCGTCGTTGAACGGTGCCGGATCGCTCCACGACAGACCGCTGACGGCGACGATGCGGCGCACCAGCGAATAGCCGTTCGAGTGCAGGCCGGAGGAAGCCAGGCCCAGCAGCACGTCGCCTTCGACAATGTCATCGGTGGGCAGCAATTGGCCGCGTTCGGCGGCACCCACCGCAAAGCCGGCGAGGTCGTAGTCGTTGCCGTGATACATGCCGGGCATCTCGGCGGTCTCGCCGCCGATCAGCGCGCAGCCGGCCTGGCGGCAGCCCTCGGCAATGCCGCCGACGATCGCGGCACCCTGGTCGGGATCGAGCTTGCCGGTGGCGAAATAGTCGAGGAAGAACAGCGGTTCGGCACCTTGCACGACGATGTCGTTGACGCACATGGCGACGAGGTCGATGCCGATCGTGTCGTGCTTGCCGGCATCGATGGCGATCTTGAGCTTGGTGCCGACGCCGTCATTGGCCGCCACCAGCACCGGATCGGTAAACCCGGCCGCCTTGAGGTCGAACAGGCCGCCGAAACCGCCGATCTCGCCATCGGCGCCCGGCCGGCGCGTCGCGCGCACCAGCGGCTTGATCTTCTCGACCATGAGATTGCCGGCATCGATATCGACACCGGCCTCGGCATAGGTGAGCCCGTTCTTGCGCTTGTTCACGTCGCGCTTGCTCATTTCTGGTGCCCGTTCAGCAATTTTCCTTGTCGCGGGCTCTTCGCATGAACGGTTTCTGTCCGCAAGGATAACGGCCATCTCGGCCTACAAAACCGTGGACAGCGCGCACGTACAGGCGCTCGTGATTGGCGAAAGCCAAGCTGAAGGCCGCTCCCGTGCGGGGAGATCGGCAGCTCCTCCCTTGTTGCCACCCGCCATCTTCATCATCTATCTCCGACCAAGAGGAGGTGCCAGGCATTTGACCATCCCCAACCTGATCACCATCCTGCGCCTTGTCCTGGTGCCGGCGGTGGTGCTGGCGATGCTGCAGGCGCGCTGGGACTGGGCTTTTGCCGGGTTCCTCGTCGCCGGCATTTCGGGCGGCGTCGATGGCTTCATCGCCCGCCGTTTCAATCAGCAGTCCACGCTCGGCGCCTATCTCGATCCGATCGCCGACAAGCTGCTGCTGGTTTCGGTGTTCGTGGTCATGGGCCTCATCGGGCAATTGCCGCTGTGGCTGGTCGTCACCATGGTGTCGCGCGACGCGTTGATCGTCTGCGCGGTCCTGCTGTCCGCCGTCATGGCCCATCCGGTCGAGATGAAACCGCTTTTCGTGTCGAAGGCCAACACCGCCATCCAGATCGTGCTGGCGGCGGTTGTGCTGGGTGAGCTTGCCCTGTCGGTTCATCTCGACCCGCTGAGGCCGGTTCTCATATTGCTGTCCGGGGTCTTGACCGTGGCTTCGGCCGCAGCCTATCTCGTGACTTGGCTGAGGCACATGAGCTGACATGACGAAGGCTCCACTCCGGACATCCGAGACAGAAGCGGCGGCGATCGAGGCCGCGGCCGCCGACATCGCCGCGTCCGCGACCTTTCGCCGCCAGATCTTCTTCTGGCTGGCCGGCGCCGCGCTGCTGGCGCTTTTCCTCTATGTCTTCAGCGCCATCCTGCTGCCCTTCGTCGCCGGCATGGTGCTTGCCTATTTCCTCGATCCCGTTGCCGACCGGCTGCAGCGGCTCGGCCTGTCGCGTTTCATGGCGACGGTGGTCATCCTCATCACCTTCCTCATCGTGCTGGTCCTGGCCTTTGTCATCCTCATTCCGGTTCTGGCCACGCAGATGGCCGATTTCGCCGGCAAATTGCCGGAATATCTGACCCGGCTGCAAAGCCTGATCACCTCGTTCGATCCGAAATGGCTGGAGCAGAAGTTCGGCGTCAACGCCAATAGCTTGCGCGACGGGCTGAATTCGCTGCTGACCTCCGGCTTCGGTTTTGTCACCACCGTCTTCACCTCGCTGTGGAGTTCCGGCATGGCGCTGGTTTCTGTGGTCAGCCTGTTCGTGGTGACACCGGTGGTCGCCTTCTACATGCTGCTCGACTGGGACCGCATGGTGGCGGTCATCGACGGCTGGGTGCCACGCGACAACGTCCAGACCGTGCGCGCCATCGCACGGGACATCAACACCGCCACGGCAGGCTTCGTGCGTGGCCAGGGCACGCTGTGCCTGGTGCTGGGCGCCATGTATGCCACCGGGCTGACGCTGACCGGACTGAACTTCGGCATCCTCATCGGCCTGTTCGCCGGGCTGATTTCCTTCATCCCCTATGTCGGCTCGCTGACCGGGCTGGTGCTGGCCGTCGGCGTCGCCTTCGTCCAGTTCTGGCCGGACTGGACGATGATCGTCGCGGTCGCGGTCGTGTTTTTCATCGGCCAGTTCATCGAGGGCAACATCCTGCAGCCGCGGCTGGTCGGCAAGAGCGTCGGCCTGCACCCGGTATGGCTGATGTTTTCGCTGTTTGCCTTCGGCGCGCTGTTCGGCTTCGTCGGCTTGTTGATCGCGGTGCCGGCTTCGGCCGCCGTCGCCGTGCTGGTGCGGTTCGCAATAGCCCGCTATCTCGAATCGCCGCTCTACAAGGGTCGCGGCGCGGCACCTGTGCCGCAGCTTCCGGCCGATCGCGGCGGCGGCCACCGCACGCAACCGCGTCGCTGAAGTGACTGCCCAGCCAACCGACCCGCCGCGCCAGTTGCCGCTCGACCTCGGCCATGGCACCGGCTATTCGCGTGACGAACTCGTCGTCTCCGGCACCAACAACCAGGCGGTTGCGCTGGTCGACCGCTGGCCGGACTGGCCATCGCCGGTGGTGGTGCTGGCCGGTCCCGCGGGTTCTGGCAAGACGCATCTGGCCTCGATCTGGCGCGCGCGTGCCAATGCGGCGGCGGTCGACGCCAGGCGCATCGGCGACAGCATCGCCAATCTCGGCGCGCGGCCGGCGCTGATCGACGATGTCGATACCGGGACGGTTGACGAACAAGGCCTGTTCCATCTGATCAATGCGGTGCGTGGTGCCGGCTCGCAACTGCTTCTGACGGCGCGCCGCTTTCCCTCGGCCTGGGGTGTTGGCCTGCCTGATCTTGCCTCGCGGCTGAAGGCGGCTGCGACAGTCGAAATTCATGAGCCCGACGATCTCCTGCTGGCAGGCGTCATCACAAAACTCTTCGCCGACCGTCAGATCGAGGTCGAACCGCATGTCGTGCAATATCTGGTCCGCCGCATCGAGCGCTCGCTGGCGACAGCGATGCGCGTGGTGGAGCGGCTCGACCGGACCGCGCTCGAACGCAAGACGCCGATCACCAGGGCGCTGGCAGCCGAAACCGTCAGTGCCATGGATGAAGGGCAGGGCGAGTTCGAGATCTGAGCCTGAGAGGCCGGTCTCAGAGCCACATTCTGGCGATCAGAGCCACATTCTGGCGAAATGACGGACTGCGAGATAGACGGCAGAGTGAGCGGCGATATAGCCGGCGGCGACCAGCACAAACATCCCGATACTGACACGCCAGGAGCGGGAGACCACGGCGCCCGGGGCCTGCCTCGCCTGTCTGCGGCTTTCACGGTTATTCCACATCGCCAGTGCGGCGCAGGCAATTGCCCACGTCACCATGACCGGAACCGTTATGCCGGCATAGGCAAAGTAGGCCGGTCCGAAAAGCGACACCCAGGCATCGATTCCAAGCATCTGACCCCCCTGTTTGCCGAACCGCCCGCGGCTGCCGGACACACGGCCGGTGCCGCAGCAAGTGAACCGTATGGCTGCGCCGGGCATTGGGCTGTGGGGGGATGGTCGGAGTGGAGAGATTCGAACTCCCGACCCTCTGGTCCCAAACCAGATGCGCTACCAGGCTGCGCTACACTCCGAACGGTCTGTTGCCTATTCATTTCGGTGGTGCATGGCAAGTGCAAAAACCTGCGAGAGCAAAAACCTTGCCGCCGTGCGCATTGCGCAGTAATGACGGGCGAAGGGTGGCGATGCTGCCTTGCACAACAACGAGGTGGCCATGTCCGCGCGCATTTTCAGCCCAGCCAAAACCGCGATGCAGTCCGGCAAGGCCAAGACCGGTTACTGGGTGCTGGAATTCGATCCCGAGTCGCGCAAGAAGATCGACCCGCTGATGGGCTATACGACGTCGGCAGACATGAGAAGCCAGATCAGGCTTAGCTTCGACACGCGCGAAGAGGCGGTCGCCTACGCCGAAAAGCAAGGGCTCGCTTTCCGCGTCGAAGAGCCGAAAGAGACCAAGCGCCGCCAGATTTCCTATGCGGAGAATTTCCGCTATGACCGCAGGACGCCCTGGACGCATTGAACGGCGCCCGGCGCCAGAATATCCAGCCGGCCCAAGGGCCGGCCAGCGGTCCCGTAGCTCAGCTGGATAGAGCACCGGCCTTCTAAGCCGATGGTCACAGGTTCGAATCCTGTCGGGATCGCCAAAGCCTTTCGGTCCGTTCCGGACACATAGGTTACGGTTTATACCGGAGACACGGGCTTTCAGAGAGCGGTATCAGGCCTCGTGCGCTCAGACCGCCGCCGCCAGAAGCAGCGTTACCCCCAGGACCGTCGACGCATAGATCGTCGCTAGGAGCACGATCGGCCGAGGATACTCGGTGGGTGTTGCGAGGCTGGTTATGTCGGGACCCCGAAATGTTTCGGTGCCGGGCGACGGGACGTCGGCGGCGGTGGCAGCGTTGTCATTGCAAGCGCGCACAGAAAGGCGCTGGATTATATCGGCGGCGATCAGAGGATCGTCCGCCACCAATTTCGACCAGTCCGAAACAATGCCGATTTCATGTTGTGACATCGCGCGCCTCCCATTTACGGCCTAACAGCGATGTCTAAATTATGTTCCACTAATAGTTTCGCGAGGCGGACCGCTCTTTGTCACTGCGGTCTTCTGATCGATGAAAACCACGCCCGCTGCCTCCAAGCCTCGACGGATGGCAGCCAGCTTGGCGGGACTGGGAATCCTTCGCCCGCTCTCAAAACTGCCAATCGTTCCTTCGCTGAGGCCGCACTTCGCGGCGAGTCGCACCTGCGACCACTTCAGGATCGCTCGTGCAGCTCTGCACTGCTGGGGTGTAAGGGGTTGGGTCCCTGAGACGGTGGCGCTTCGCTTGTTCACATCCTGACGGTCCTTCGCTTCGGTGGGACACGGCTTTGCACCAGGCCCGCCTTGTCCAGATCCACCGTGACCATTGTCCCGAGCGACACCGTGACCTTGTCGCCGTCGATCCGCTTAACGTCGCCGGATAATTCCATCTGCTGGCCCCTGGTCAGCCTGGTTGCCGGATCAATGACCGAATGCGGAAGACCGGGGATCGACACGCTGACGCGGTCCTTCGTGACGCGCTTCAGCACCGTCGCCATGACCGCCACCTCGTCGCCGACTTTATTGCCATGCTCTGATTCTGGGGCGGCATCTGCCGGCGTCAAGGATTAGCTGCGTCTGATATAGAAAAGTCCGCGGGCGTGGCTCGGCGCCAGCGTATTATTTCGTTACTCGGCCTTTTCGGAACCTTCCCGCGCACGGCGCGTTCGGCCCGCTGTATTCGCGGACCCTCATATAAAAGTGGACAGGCGGGAGGCAAACAAGGGTGGGGAGGAGTGTTGCCATGTCGAAGCGAGAAATAGGGATATCTTCGGCCCTCGATCGGCGCATTGCCGATCTCAGGGCCAGGATGCAGGACGCCCGGATCACGGAATACGAAATGAAGACCTTTCAAAAAGTGGCTTCAGCCATGGGAGGCGACGGAGGCTCCCTGCGTCTCGATGCCGACGACCTGATCGCGGCATCCTTTGTCGTCGATGCGCTGGGTGAACCGACGCTC
>NZ_RZPI01000318.1:0-6125 GCF_003998715.1 Mesorhizobium sp. M7A.F.Ca.CA.002.15.2.1 | reverse complement strand
GGGTCAGACAGCGCTGGGCGGATCCGGTTCCGTTCGAGCGGATGCGTGGAGCGACTGAAGCCGGTCCAAAACTCCCTGCAGAATAAACGCGGCTGCCGCCGAATCGATCTTGCCGGCGCGCTTGCGGCGCGAGAAATCCATCTCGATCAGCGTCCTTTCGGCCGCGACCGTCGATAGCCTTTCATCCCAGAGCACGAAGGGCAGGTCGCTCATTTGTGCCATGTTACGGACGAAGGCGCGCGATTTCTGCGCACGCGGACCTTCCGAGCCGTCCATGTTGATCGGCAGCCCAATCACCACGGCGCCGGCATTCTCCTTCTGCAGCAAGGCGAGCAGCACCGCCGCATCGAGCGAAAATTTCCTTCGCATGATGACCGGACGCGGATGGGCGAAGGAAAACCTCTGGTCCGAGACCGCGACGCCGATCGTCTTGTCGCCGAGGTCAAGCCCCGCCAGCGTCTTGCCGCCGGCTAACCGCGCCGGCAATTCTTCGATCGCGATAATGCCCACCGGCCGTCCTTCGCCTTTCACCACCAGGTGTTTTGTCAAACGCGTGGCGGACAAGTAACCCTTTGATCTCGGGGCCATTGGCGTTCTATCCTTTGGCAAGTCAAAAATCGAGGAATGCATTCATGAAACTGACCTGGTACGGCCACTCGGCCTTTCGGATCGATACCGCTGATGCCAAGATCCTCATCGACCCCTATCTGATAGGCAATCCGTCATGGACGGGTGGCTGGGAGGGCCCGGCTGAGGGTGTCACGCATGTGCTGCTGACGCATGGCCACAGCGACCACATCAGCGGCGCGGTGGAGGTGCTCGGCAAAAGCGGCGCCCAGCTCGTCGCCAATTTCGAGATCTGCATGTATCTGGTCGGCAAGGGCGTCAGCGACAAGAAGATCAATCCCGGCAACATCGGCGGCACCGTCGATTGCGGCAGCTTCACCACCACTTTTGTCCAGGCGCTGCACTCATCCTCGTTCCCGGGCGAGGGCGGCCAGAACACCTATCTCGGCAATCCGGGCGGCCTCGTCCTGCATTTCGCGGAAGACAAAACGCTCTATCACATGGGCGACACCGACATCTTCTCCGACATGGCGCTGATCAACGAGTTGCATGAGCCGAAGATAGGCCTGGTGCCGATCGGCGACCGCTTCACCATGGGCGGCGCGGTGGCGGCACTTGCCTGCCGGCGCTTCTTCAAATTCGACACCGTGGTTCCCTGCCACTTCGGCACGTTTCCGATGATCGACCCGACCGCCGATAAGTTCGAGGCCGGCCTGGAAGGATCCGGTGTAAGGCTGGCGTTGCCGAAAATCGGTGAGACGATTACGATCTAGAAACAGCTAAAGTGGAATAAATCCATGGTATTGGGGCGATCTCTTTGCGTTTCCATGTTTGTCGCGGCGTCGCCCGCGCTGGCCGCGGATGATTTCATCGAAGGCGTCTACCTTCAGTCCGAAGAGCTTTGCACGCAGGCCAAAAAGGACACGCTGCAAACGCTGATCGACGCCGGCAACATCGTGCTTTCGGCGCACGGCCTGCAGAGCGTGGAATACAATTGCGAGTTTCTGCAGGTCAGCAAGGCGACCGCTTCGCCGAGCTGGGCGGTGACGGCCCTCTGCCAGGAACCGGGCTATGTCTTCCCGGATGTCCTCTCGGTGACGCAAATGAACGACAAGCAGATCGATCTCGTGTCGGTCCGGCCCGTCAACGACGAAAGCGAAGCAAGCGGCAACAGCGGCAGCTACTATCTGTGCGAGGGCGTTGCCCTGCCGTAGACATCATCCTGTGCGTGGATCGATGGCCGAAGACTAGGCCGCCGCCGCAGCCTGGTCTCTCGCACGATGCATGTTGCGCAGCGCGCGCGGCGCCGCTATAGCCCGAACTGGTTTTCCCCGAGGCAAAAACATGTCCGTAGATCTTCAGACAGTGAAGCGCGTCGCGCATCTCGCCCGCATTGCGGTGAGCGAGGAAGATGCCGAACGGATGACCGGCGAGCTGAACGCCATTCTGGGCTTCGTCGAACAGCTGAATGAGGTCGATGTTTCCGGCATCGAACCGATGACCTCGGTGACGCCGATGGACATGAAGAAGCGTCAGGACGTTGTTACTGACGGCGGCAAGGCAGCTGACATCGTCGCCAACGCGCCGGCGACCGAAGAGAATTTCTTCCTCGTGCCGAAGGTCGTGGAGTAAACCGGCCGATGGCAATCGACATCGCCATTGAAACGCCACTGCAGGACGACGTGCGCGGCCTGGTCGAGGAACTCAACCAGACCTTGCTCGAACTGACGCCGCCGGAGCATTGCTACCATCTGACGGTCGAGCAGATGGCTGGTGAGGACACGACTGTCTTCATCGCCCGCGACAACGGCATGGCCATTGGCTGCGGTGCGCTGAAACGCCATGACGGCGCTGTCGGCGAGGTCAAGCGCATGTACACGCGGCCCTCGCATCGCGGGCAGAAGATCGGCGCGAAAATCGTCGAGCAGGTCGAGGCGCTGGCGCGCAACGAGGGGCTGAAGCGCCTGGTGCTGGAGACGGGCGACCGTCACCCCGCGGCGTGGACCGTCTACGAACGCGCCGGGTTTTCGCGTTGCGGCCCGGTGCTGGATTATCCCGATTCCGAGTGGTCGGTGTTTTACGAAAAGAGCCTTTGATGAGCGACCTGACCCAGCTGACGATTTCACAGGCCCGCGCCAAGCTGCACGGCAAGGAAATCACCGCGACCGAGATCACCGAGGCCTATCTCTCGGCCATCGATCGCGCCAATCCCGCGCTCAATGCCTATGTCGCGGTGACAGGCGACAAGGCGCGCGACATGGCCAAGGCGTCCGACGCAAGGCTGGTCAAGGGCGAGGGCGGTGCGCTGGAAGGCATCCCGCTCGGAATCAAGGACCTGTTCGGCACCGAAGGCGTCCATACGCAGGCCTGCAGTCATGTGCTGGACGGATTCAAGCCGCGCTACGAATCGACCGTTACGTCAAATCTGTGGGCCGACGGCGCCGTCATGCTCGGTAAACTCAACATGGACGAGTTCGCCATGGGCTCGTCCAACGAGACGTCCTACTATGGCCCGGTCATCAATCCGTGGCGGCGCTCGCGCCTAGACACGGTGGTGATGCCGACGACGCATCAGGGTGATGGCGGCTTCGTCTCGGCCGGCGGCACCAGGACCGCGCGCAGCCTGGACAATGCGCAGCTGGTGCCGGGCGGTTCTTCCGGCGGTTCGGCAACCGCAGTGTCGGCCTTCCTGTGTGCCGGCGCGACCGCGACGGATACTGGCGGCTCGATCCGCCAGCCGGCCGCCTTCACCGGCACGGTCGGCATCAAGCCGACCTATGGCCGCTGCTCGCGCTGGGGCATCGTCGCCTTCGCCTCGTCGCTCGACCAGGCCGGCCCGATCGCTCGTGACGTGCGCGATGCCGCGATCCTGCTGAAGTCGATGGCCTCCGTCGATCCGAAGGACACGACGTCGGTCGACATGCCGGTACCGGACTATGAGGCCGCGATCGGCAAGCCGATCAAGGGCATGAAGGTCGGCATTCCCAGGGAGTACCGCGTCGACGGCATGCCCGAAGAGATCGAAGCGCTGTGGCAGAAGGGCATTGCCTGGCTGAAGGACGCCGGCGCCGAGATCGTCGATATTTCCCTGCCGCACACCAAATATGCGTTGCCTGCCTATTACATCGTGGCGCCCGCCGAGGCTTCGTCCAACCTCGCCCGCTACGATGGCGTCCGCTACGGCTTGCGCGTGCCGGGCAAGGATATCGTCGACATGTATGAGAAGACCCGTGCCGCCGGTTTCGGCCGTGAGGTCAAGCGCCGTATCATGATCGGCACCTATGTGCTGTCGGCCGGCTATTACGACGCCTACTATCTGCAGGCGCAGAAGGTGCGCAATCTGATCAAGCGGGATTTCGAGACTGTCTTCGCCGCCGGCGTCGATGTCATCCTGACCCCGGCAACGCCATCCGCCGCCTTCGGCATCGCCGACGAGGACATGGCTGCCGATCCGGTCAAGATGTACCTGAACGACATCTTCACCGTCACGGTGAACATGGCCGGCCTGCCGGGCATCGCTGTGCCCGCCGGGCTCGACGCCAAGGGTTTGCCGCTCGGGCTTCAGTTGATCGGCCGGCCGTTTGACGAGGAAACCCTGTTCCAGACCGCCGCCGTCATCGAGCAAGCCGCCGGCACATTCCAGCCGGAGAAATGGTGGTAGCATGCCGCCCCCGTCTCGCATTTCCATCGTCGAGACGGAAGACGAACTGCTGATAACCAACCCACCGCGCATCTCGGATTTCAGGATGGGCTTCGTCCTGGTTGGGGCCGCGATCGTTGCCTATACCGGCTACATGGGATTGACCGACACGTCGCCCGCAAACGTCGCCAGCGGCACTCTCGGACTGCTGTCGTTCACTGCGATCATTGCCCTCTTCACCTACTTCCTCGGCAAGGATTTCATGTGGCTGGTGTTCGGCAAGGAAACCCTGCGGCTAACCGACGTGGCAGCCGTGCGCGACGTCAGGGGTTTTGTGCGAAATCGTTCCTCATTGCCTTTGAAAGGGCACCTTGAGGCCGAAATCCTCGACCATACCTATCCAACGGATGAAGCGGGGCTGTCGGAAGTCATCAGGTTGACCAACACCAACGGCGTCCTTGTTTTCGGCAGGGAGTTGAGCCGGCCCGAGGCCGAGGCTGTGACAAGTGCCGTCGAGCACTTCATCGGTCGTGAGAATTCGAGCCGACGATAGGCAGCCAATGTTCTTCTACCTTTCCAAGATCTTCTGGTTCTTCATCCAGCCGCTCAACCTGGCGATCTTCCTGCTGCTAGCGGGACTGCTCGCGGTCACGATCGGGCGCCGACGGTTAGCGGCCGCCGGCAGCGTGCTGGCATTTTTGATCCTTGCACTGTCAGCATGGACGTCGCTCGGCGCCATGATGCTCAATCCGTTGGAAGAGCGCTTTCAACGCCCGCCGCTGCCGGAAAAGGTCGACGGCATCGTCGTGCTCGGCGGCGGCTTCGAGGGCGCCATCAATCTGGCGCGCGGCGGCTATGAGCTGAACAGCAGCGGCGATCGGATGGTCGAGACCGCGATTCTCGCCCGGCGCTTTCCCACCGCCAAGGTGGTCGTCTCCGGCGGCACCGGCGCGTTGTTTCTCGATGGCGAGGGCGATGCCGCAACCGCGCCGCGCCTGCTCACCGCGCTTGGCGTGGCCGCCGACTGGATGATCCTGGAGAACAAGTCCCGCAACACCTATGAGAACGCGGTCTTCACCAAGGAGTTGGTAACGCCGAAGCCCGGCGAGACCTGGCTGCTGGTGACCTCGGCCTTCCATATGCCGCGCGCCAAGGCGCTGTTCGACAAGGCCGGCTTTGCAACCGTTCCATGGCCGGTCGACTATCGCACCTCGGGACGGGAAGGCGTCGGCCTGTTCCGCGACAATCCAGCCGATTCGCTGCGGGCCACCACCATGGCCATCCGGGAATGGATCGGGCTTTTTGCCTACTGGCTGTCAGGCCGGATCGATCAGCCTTTTCCGGGCGGCTGACCGATCACCGCCTGCCTGGCCGCCGAGAAGAACTGGCGCCGCACCAGCACCGCCAGCAGCAACAGCGTCGACAACACGAACACCATGGGGTCGACGAACCAGCCGAGATAACCGATCGAGAAGAACACGCCGCGCAGGCCGGAGTTGAAGTGCTTTCCGGCCAGCATGTTCATTTGCGCCGCACGCCACACCGCCGTTTCGGTGACCGGATTGCGCGAGGCTTCGCCATGCGGGATCGGTACGGCGCCGATCAGGATCGTGCAATAATTGAACAGCCGGTACGCCCAGCCGAATTTGAAGAACGAAAACGCCAGGATCAGCACCAGCCCAAACACCTTTATCTGGAAGGCCGCGCGCGACGGCGCGCCACCCAGAGGCAGGTCGCTGAGCACTTCAAGAACCCGGTCGGACGCGCCGAGCAGGGCAAAGCAGCCGCCGATCGCGATCAGCGAGCTGGAGGCGAAGAAGGCGGTGCCTTGCTGCAGCCCGCTCATGATGGCGGTGTCGACGATGCGGATCTCGCGCTCGGCCATGGTCCGCATCCAGGCTTGCCGCTGTGCATTCAT
>NZ_RZPI01000317.1:0-6133 GCF_003998715.1 Mesorhizobium sp. M7A.F.Ca.CA.002.15.2.1 | reverse complement strand
TGGAAAGATTGCCCCGGTGCCGGCGGGCATAAACCCGCCGGTCAAATTATCTGAGTCGAATTTGAGGCCGTCGCTCAGGCCGACTTGAAGCGCGCCATCAATTCGGCGCGGCCCGGATCGGTCAACGTTGCCGCCGCGCCGAATTCCAGCGGCGTCAACAGGTCGGCTGCCGGATAGAGGATCGGGTTGTCGAGCACCTCCTTGGGCAGCAGCTTGTTGACGCGCGCATCGGTCGACGGCGCACCATTGGCCAAATGCTCCTTCACCGCCACCTGCGGATTCATCAGGTAGTTGAGCAGCGCGTAACCGGCGGGCTTGTTCGGCGCGTCTTTCGGAATGGCATAGAAATCGGTCCAGATCTCGCCGCCTTCCTTGCCCAGCACATAGGCGATCTCGGGAATGTCGCGATGCAGCTGCGCGCCGTCATTCGTCCAGCACATGGTCATCCACGCGTCGCCGGCGCGCATCCCCGGCTGGTAGTCGGAGGAGACCGCGAACAGATGCGGCTTGACCTTCAGCAGCAGCTCCTCCGCCTTGGCCAGTTCGTCCTGCTTGAGCGAATTGAACGAGTAGCCGTAATATTTCAGCGCATTGCCGATCGTGGTCAGCTGGTAGTCATGCACCATGGTGCGGCTGTCGCCTTCCGCCATGGCGGTGTCCCAGAACTCCTTCCAGCTCGTCATCGGCTTGGTCAGCTTCTTGGTGTTGACGGCAAAGCCGGTGGTGCCCCAGTTCTTCGGCACGGCGTAGATCGTCCCATCGATCGTGCCCTCCGAGGTGAAGCGCGGATCCTCTTGCGAGCCGTCGAAATTCGGCAGCTTCGCCATCTCCAGCGGCTCGATGATGCCGAGCTTCTTGTAGGTCGAGATCGTGTAATTGGTCGGCACGAACAGGCTCCAGCCCGAGGCCCCGGCCTGCAGCTTGGCCAGCATCTCCTCATTGGAGCCGAACACGTTGACCTCGACGGCAACGCCGGTGTCCTTCTTGAAGTTCTCGAAGGTCGCCGGGTCGTGATAGTTCGGCCAGGTGGCGATCGACATGCGGTCGCCAAGGCTTTCGGCGGCAAAGGCTGGTGTCGGCATGATGCCGATCTCGCGCGCCATCACCGCCGTGGCAATGCCAAGGCCGGTGAGGCCGAGGAAGTCGCGGCGGCCGATCGAGCCGCGCTTCAAACGCATCAGCTGGTCGACGAAATTCTCAGGGCTTATCGGCAGTCCGTCACGATATGATTTCGACATGTTTATCTACCCTCTGGTTGGCCCCGTTGTTCTTGGTCTCCGCAAACGCCAGCGGCGTTCCGGAGGCAAAGCCGATGGCGACGGGTTCACCCGGCTTGAAGAGGTTGCCGTGACCGATCAGGTGATCGGCTTTGGCCAGCAGCGTTCCGATGCCCTTGACCTCGATCGCGTATTCCGCCGTCGAGCCCAGGAATATCCGGTTGCGGACGATGCCCTTGAATGGGCCGCTTGCCTGGGCGCCGAGACTGAGCGATTCAGGACGCAGGCTGACCGAAACGACCTCGCCCTGCTGCAAAGCGGTCCGTTTGCGCGCCGCAATGACGGTGCCGTCGGCAAGCGCCACCTCCACCAGATCGCCCGAATGCCCGGCGACAGTACCGCTCAAGAGATTGGTCTTGCCGACGAAATCGGCAACAAACAGGTCGGCCGGTTCGTCATAGATCTCGCTCGGCTGCCCGAGCTGGACGATGCGACCGCCATTCATGACGCAGACGAAATCGCTCATCGACAGCGCTTCCTCCTGGTCGTGCGTGACCAGCACGAAGGTGATGCCGATCTCGCGCTGCAGGTTCTGCAGCTCGATCTGCATGTCGGTGCGCAGCTTCTTGTCGAGCGCCGCCAGCGGCTCATCGAGCAAGAGCACCGCCGGCTTGTTGACCAGGGCGCGGGCAAGCGCCACACGCTGCTGCTGGCCGCCCGACAGTTCGTGGATCTTGCGGCGGCCATAGCCGGCGAGCCGCACCATTTCGAGCGCCTCGCCCGCCCTTGAGGCGATCTCGCGCGAAGACAGCCTTGGCCGCGCCTGGCGCAGCCCATAGGCGACATTGTCCTCGACATCGAGATGCGGAAACAGCGCGTATTGCTGGAACACCATGTTGACCGGCCGCCGGTAGGGCGGCGTGCCGGCCATGTCCTGGCCGCGAATGAACACCTGGCCTTCGCTCGGCTGTTCGAAGCCGCCGATCATGCGCAGGCAGGTGGTCTTGCCGCAGCCGGAGGGACCGAGCAGCGCGACAAAGGCGGAGGGCGGGACAGCGAGATCGATGCCGCTGACCGCGGTCACCGCGCCATAGCGCTTGGTGACGCCGCGAAATTCGATGTCGGGCACTGCGGTCAAGGCTGATGGCTCCAGCAACAGGGCAATATCGGAACGCTACCAGAGCCAATGGCGGCTAGTATATACCTCTCAGGTGGTATATCTGATCTATTTTCTCGTTTAAGGGGGTATGCATTGTCCCGCAGCGACGAATACAGCCGGCTCGCCACGCTCGTCGCGACGACGCGGGAGACCAGCGGCGATCTCTTTGGCCAGGCGCTGGTCGAGTGGCTGCGGCAGCACGTTAGATTCGACCACTGCGTGATCTTCGGCTATCGCGGCGCCTCGCGCCCGCCGCTGCTGTTCGAGACCTTCTCGCCCACCGAGAGCCATGTGTTCGTCGCGCTCTATCAGGAAGGGCCGTATCTGCTCGATCCGTTCCATCACGCTGCGGTCGAGCGCAAGGAAGGGTTCTGGCGCATGCGCGAGCTGGCGCCGGACCGTTTCTATGCCAGCGAGTATTTCCGCTCCTATTACAGCCAGACCAGGCTGGCCGAGGAGGTCGGCTTCTTCGTGCCGCTGCCGGGCAAGGATGCGCTGGTGTTGTCGCTGATGCGGCTGCGCGCTTCAGGCCCTTTCGGCACCGCCGATGCCAGATTGCTGCGCGACATGGCTCCCGCGGTGATCAGCTTCATCAGGTTGCGCTGGCCTGCTCTTCCGGCCGACGAAACGGCGGAAGCGAAGCAGGACGAGACGGCCGCTATGGTCAACGAATTCGACCGCGCCCATATCTGGCAGAGCCTGTCGCTGACGCCGCGCGAAAAGCATGTCGTCGACCTGGTGTTGCAGGGGCATTCGACGGAGTCGATCGCCCGCGCCATGCGCATCGTGCCGGGAACCGTGAAAGTCCATCGCCGCAACATCTACCGCAAGCTCAAGATCAAGTCGCAGGCCGGCCTGTTCGCGCGCTTCGTCGAGATCATCGATGCACGGATCCGGTAGGCTCTCTAACCGCCGGCTTCCCACGACCCGGTCTCGGCCATCCGCTTCAGCAACGGCGCCGGCTTGAACACATCCTTGCCCGTCCGTTGATGCCAGTATTCGAGCCGCTCGATGATCCTGGCCGGACCTTCAAGGCCAACCCAGAACATCGGTCCGCCCTTGCCGATGGGAAAGCCGTAGCCATTGACCCAGACGACATCGATGTCGGACGCACGGGCCGCTATGCCTTCCTCCAGGATCTTGGCGCCCTCGTTGATCAGGGGGTAAAGCGTGCGCTCTACGATTTCCTCCGCACTGATCGCACGCGGTGCGATACCCTTCTCGGCGGCCTTGTCGCGGATCAGCGCTTCAACCTCGGGATCCGGCACTGGCGTGCGCGCGCCAGCCTCATAGAGGTAAAAACCCCGGCCGGTCTTCTGGCCGAAACGTCCTTGTTCGCACAGCGTGTCGGCGATCACGGCTTTCTGGCCGCGTGCCTTGCGGTTGCGCCAGCCAATATCGAGACCGGCGAGATCGCCCATTTGGAACGGCCCCATCGGCCAGCCGAAATCGGTGAACACCTGGTCGATCTGGCTGGGCGTTGCGCCTTCCAGAAGAAGCGCTTCCGATTCCGAGCCCCGCGCGGCAAGCATGCGGTTGCCGACGAAGCCGTGGCAGACGCCGACCACGACGGCCACCTTGCCGATCCGCCTCGCCAGGTCGACTGATGTCGCCAGCGCATCGGGCGCGGTCTTCTCGGCGCGCACGATCTCCAAGAGCTTCATGACATTGGCCGGCGAAAAGAAATGCAGGCCGAGCACATCCTGCGGCCGCGAGGTCGAGGCAGCGATTTCGTTGATGTCGAGATAGGAGGTGTTGGTGGCCAGGATCGCGCCGGGCTTCGCCACGGCTTCGAGCTTGCCGAACACTTCCTTCTTGACCGCCATGTCCTCGAACACCGCCTCGACGATCAGGTCGCAATCGGCGAGATCGGCATAGTCGGTGGAGCCCTTGAACTGGGCGAGCCGCTCCCGCTTGGCGTCGTCGCTGAGCGAACCGCGCGTGACGGAAACCGAGTAGTTCCTGTCGATGGTCGCCAAGCCACGCTGCAATGCCTCACGGCTGGTTTCCAGCAAGGTCACGGGATATCCGCCATTGGCGAAGGCCATGGCAATGCCGCCGCCCATCGTACCGGCACCGATGACGCCGACGCGGGCGATCCTGCGCTTGACGACGTCTTTTCCTGGAAGCTTTGTCGCCTCACGTTCGGCGAAGAACAGATGGCGCTGCGCCCGCGATTGGTCGCTGGCGACCAGCTTGACGAACAGCGCACGCTCTGCCGCCAGTGCCGCATCGAACGGCAGCGTGACGGCATTGCGCACCGACTGCGCACAAGCGATCGGCGCCTCGAGGCCGCGCGCTTTCCTGGCAAGATCCGCAGCCCCGGCGTCGAACGCCGCGAGATCAGTCTGCTTGAGACCATCATTGCGATCGCGCACCGGCGTGAAGGGACCACCCTTGCGGGCGATTTCCCCAGCGAAGTTCACGGCATGCGTGGTCAGATCGCCTTCGAAGACGGCATCGACGAGACCGGCGGCGTGCGCCTCGGTCGCGCCGATCGGCGCACCTGAGACGATCATCTTCAACGCCTTCACCGCGCCGACAAGGCGCGGCAGCCGTACCGTGCCACCGCCACCCGGCAGCAGGCCGAGTTTGACTTCCGGCAGGCCGAGCTTGGCGCCGGCATCGGCAACACGGAAATGGCAGCCCAGCGCCAGCTCCAGCCCGCCGCCGAGCGCGGTGCCGTGGATGGCTGCGACCGTCGGCTTGGCGATGGTTTCCAGCGTCGCCACGATGGCGCGCAGTTCGGGCTGCTGCATCGGCTTGCCGAACTCGGTGATGTCGGCGCCGGCGACAAACGTCCGGCCGGCGCATGCAATGACTATGGCGGCAACCGACGCATCGTCGCGCAATTCGACCAGCGCCTGCATCAGCGGTTCGCGGACATGGAAGCTCAGCGCGTTGACCGGCGGATTGTCGATGGTGACGACGGCAACGTCGCCGTCGCGGCTGACCTTCACAAAATCGGACACGCAAACCTCCCAGCATTATTCAGCGGCCGTGGCCACGCGAACGGGATTTACAGCGCCATAACGTCGAAGGGAACCGGATGTCGGCCTGGCACAATGATTACAGGCCTTGAAGGTGTCTGGGACGACGAAGGCGGAGGCTACCGCAGCGCCTTCTGCCCGCCCGCCGCCGTGATCACCCCGACGATGATCAGCCCCGTCAGCAGCAACCGCACCCCGGCGCTCACCCCAAACGTGTTGAGCATGGTCAAAAGCAGCACCAGGAACAAAGCCGCGCCCCAGACGCCGGGGACATTGGCCTTGCCGCCGGCGACCGACGTGCCGCCGATGACGACGACGGCGATCGAGGCCAGCAGATATTCGTTGCCGATGTCGACATTGGCGCCGCGGAAATAGCCGGCGAGCAGCGCGCCGTCGATGCCGCCGAGCGCGCCCGACAGCGTGTAGGTGAGGAAGCGGATGCGGCCGACATTGACACCGGCCAGCCACGCCGCGCGAATGTTCTGGCCGATCGCCAGCACCGAGCGGCCATAGATCATACGCTGCAGCGCGATGGCCGCGCCGACGGTGAACAATACCGTGAGGATCGCCAGCACCGGAATGCCCAGCACCTGCCAGTTGGCAAAATCGGCGAAGCCCGGCGGCGGCTTGATCTGCAGCCCGCGGCCATAGCTGATGTCGATCGACTGGATGATGAAGCTGGCCGATAGCGTGGCGATGATCGGCGGGATGCGCAGCGCCCAGATCAGCAGGTAGTTGGCGGCGCCAATCGCCGCCCCGCAGGCAAG
>NZ_RZPI01000316.1:0-6143 GCF_003998715.1 Mesorhizobium sp. M7A.F.Ca.CA.002.15.2.1 | reverse complement strand
CGCCTATGCGATGCGCGATCTCGGCATAGGAAACCGTTTGGCCGGCGGGGATGGCGCGCAAGGCCTGCCAGACGCGCTGCTGGAACGCCGTGCCGCGGACGTCGAGCGGCAGGTCGAGGCCGAGCGCCGGAGCCTCGACGAAACCGACGACGCGGGCGACCAGCGCCTCGTAGTCGCGGTCGCCACCGATCAGCCGTGCCCTGGGGAAACGGTCCTGCAGGTCGCGCACCAGCGCGTCGGGATCGTCGCCGAGCAGGATCGAGGCGACGCCCTTTTGGCTGGACGCGACCAGGATGGTGCCGAGCGAGGTCTCGCCAACGGCGAAGCGGATCTCTTCATGGGAGCCGCCGGCGCGATAGCGCGTCGGCGTCATGCCGAGCATACCAATGGATTTCTCATAGAAACGCCCGCTCGAATTGAAACCGGCATCGTAGATCGCAGCCGTCACGCTGGTGCCGTCTTCCAGGCCCTGGCGGACCCTGGCGGCGCGGTGTGCGGCGGCATAGTCCTTCGGCGTCAATCCGGTGACCGCCTTGAAGATGCGGTGGAAATAACCGGCGCTGCGGCCGGCGGCATCAGCCAATTCAGCGAGCGAGGGTTCTTCCTCGCTCTGCTCGATCCTGCGGCAGGCAGCGGCGACCATCGCCGCGTTGCCGGCCTCGAGCGACGGGCCATGTGGATCGCAGCGCCGGCACGGGCGAAAACCGGTCGCCCTGGCCTGGTCCAGCGTGTCGTGCAACTGCACATTTTTCGGATTGGCGCGCCGAGACGGACAGGAAGGCCGGCAATAGACGCCCGTCGTCGCCACCGAATACCAGAATGCGCCGTCAGCGGATTTGTCGCGCGCGACGATGCGCGCCCAGCGCGGATCGTCGGTGATTTGCAGCGGCGCGGACTTCAGATTCTTGGCCAGGGTGATGAACATGACCGCATTGAAGCCACCACAAGCCGGCCCCGCCACCCGTTTCCTGACAAGTGCCTGGAGAACCTCACTTGCCTTTCCCAATTTGGGAAAATCCTCTTGTTCCCAATTTGGGAATTTGCTATATCAGGTCATGCAGATAATTGCCAAGAAGGCGCTGAAGGATTTTTGGGCAAAACACAATCAGGCCGAAGCTCCTTTGACGGCTTGGTATGTGGCTGTCGGGAATGCTGATTGGAAGACCCCGGCTGACGTCAAGTATGCGTTTGGAGCGACAGTTGATTTCGTAGGTGACAATCGCATCATTTTCGACATTAGCGGCAACAAGTATCGTTTGATTGTCCACGTCGCCTACAAGTTTCACCGCGTTCTGATCAAATTCGTCGGCACGCACAAAGAGTATGACAAGATTGATCCGGAGAAGGTGTGATGGAAAACATTCGACCCATTAAGACCGAAGCCGATTACGATTGGGCGATCGCCGAAATCACTAAATATTTCGAAAATGAGCCGGAGGTCGGCTCTCTCGATGGTGACCGGTTCGACGTTCTCGCAACCCTGATCGAGGCTTATGAGGATAAGCACTACCCGATTGAAGCACCGGATCCCGTTGAAGCCATTCATTCGCACATGGAACTGTTCAACCTGTCGCGGAAGGCGCTGGCCGAGGTGATCGGATCATCACCCCGGGCGACCGAGGTGTTGAACAAAAAGCGCGCACTCACCCTGGATATGGTCTTCAAACTGAACAAGGAATGGAAAATTCCCGCCGAAGTCCTCGTGCAACCCTATCACCTTGCAAATGACAGGGGCCGCAGGCGCGCCTAACATGCACCGATTCTCCTAAGCCGCGCGTTTGGGCTCCACCGCGAACGGGCTGAGGCCGAGCCAGGTCTGCATCTTCCTGCCGATGGCCTGGTCGCCGGTCAGGGCAACCCTGGCGCCGGCCTTCTCGACGGTCAGCACTCCCATCCAGATCGCCGTCATCGTGTGCAGGTCGGTCGAGACGTAGAGATCGACATCGAAGCCCGGATCGTACCAGCACAGATCGACCTCACCGTGCTTCTCGACGATCAGCCACCACGACCGTTTGGACGCCGGGAGATCCTGATACAGGAATTGTATCACCGTGCGCCCTTCAGGCAGCGGCGAGGGGTTTAGATTGCGCCGCATGTCCCACATCAGCAACGACGGATCGAGGTTCTTCAGCGACAGCCGGGATTCGACCCATTTCTGCCCCCAGAAGCCCATTGCCTCGACGACAGGACGCAAATCCCGGCCGGCTTCCGTCAGCCGATATTCGAAGATGCCTTTTTCGCCCGGCACTTCCTTGCGCTCGACGATCCCGGCGATCTCAAGTTCCTTCAGCCGTTGCGACAGAAGGGTCGGCGACATTTTGGGGACGCCGCGGCGAAGATCATTGAAGCGGGTCGAGCCGGCCACCAGTTCACGCATCAGCACCATGGTCCAGCGGGTGCACAGCACCTCAGCGGCCATCGATAGCGGACAGAATTGTTTGTATCCGTGCTGGCTCATGATTGGTGCCTCTCCCTCAAACCTGACCGAATATTAGGCCTTCATGAATGAAGCGGCCAGTACGGAAACTGTACTGCCCCGGTACAGATCGCGGACTGGTTGGCGAGGGTCCTGCCATGCGAGCCTTTTGGCCGGTTGCACGGGATACGCCTGTGCACCGCAACCAGGAGACCACCATGACCGCCTACGTTATCGCAGACATCAAGATAAACGACCCGCAGTGGGTGCCGGCTTACGCCGCCTCGGTGCACGATCTCGTCCACAAGCATGGCGGCAGATATCTGTCGCGCAGCGGCAATGTGAAAACGCTTGAAGGCAAGCCGCTCGATACCACGCTGATCGCGCTGATGGCGTTCCCGTCGGAAGCGGCGGCGCGCGCCTTCACCACCGATCCTGCCTACGCGCCCTTCGTCTCGGCCCGTCAGGACGGCAGCGACAGCCGTTTCCAGATGATCGACAACACCGATCTGGCCGGAACGATCCCGTATCTGCCGAAGGGATGATCCTTTTCGGTAGCCGTTACATCAATTTCGGGATCTCCAAGCAACAACAGCCACAGCGCTTGCCTGCCGGGCCTCCGTATTTTCGGCGGCCGGCCAGCTGTGCTTTTTCAAGAAGAATGGAATGAAGATGATATCAAACTTTCGCAGCGGACTTCTTATGGCGGGGACCATGCTGGCAATCTGCACCACCCTCGCGCAGGCGCATCAGGAGCCGGCTGAAGCTGCCTCCGGCCCGCTGGCCGACAAGGTGCGGGCTGTCAACAGCCGGTTTGTCGACGTCAAGGCAGCGGTATCAGAGGGCTATGCGCCTATTCCTTGTGCCAGCGGCATCACCGGCGGCGCCATGGGCATCCACTATGTCAACGGCCAGTATCTGAAGGACGACAAGATCGACATCGCCCGTCCCGAAGCTGTGATGTACGAGCCGATGGCCGATGGCACGCTGAAGCTGGTGGCGGTCGAGTACATCACTTCGAAAGGACCGGCATCGTTGGACGGCCAGCTGTTCAATTTCAACAGCGCCCCCAACCGCTATGGCCTGGGTGAATTCTACGAGCTGCATGTCTGGGCCTGGAAAGGGAACCCGACAGGCACGTTCGCCGACATGAATCCGAAAGTGTCATGCGAGCACGCAATGGCGCCGAGCCAATAAGCAATGAGGCCAGGCGGCATTGACGCCGCCTGGCCCGAACGATCGTTTTGCCTGATCGCCTCAGGCGGTCTTGATCAGACCGAGCTGGGTGAGGGCGGTGACGCCGTCATCGAGGCCGATTTCCTCGACGATCCTGCCGTCAACCACCTTCAGCACCGTGGTGCCGGTGAAGCGCATGGTGCGGCCGGTGGCGGCCGGCAGCGAACCGACGAGGAAGTCGCCGAAGGCTGGGCCGGTATGCGTGCCGCCGCCCTCCCACTGGCCGACGACATAGTCGCCCTCGGCAATCAGGTCGGCGGTGGCCCAGAAGTTGAGGTCCGGGAAGGCGGCGCGGAAGTCGGCCATGAAGGCCTTGATGTCGTCGCGGCCGCGGCGCGGCTCGTGCAGCGAATATTTCAGCAGCATGTCGGGTGCCGCGATCTCGTCGACGACCGACAGATCGCAACGTTCACCCCAGAAGTGGGTGAACCATCTGACGACGACGGCCTTGTTGTCTTCTTGCTTGGTCATTGGAAGGTCCTTGTTGTTGTCGTGCATGGGATCATCGGCGCCGCCGATGATCCAGGGGTCACCGGCTTGCGCCGCTGACCTGGGCAGCAGTAGGACGATCCGCCAGACACAAAACTCCGGTTCCTGCCGGCCAATCGAAAAGGCGGGTTCGGCGCCGGGCAGGGCCGCCTGGGCCGGAACCCGTTCCGCTGAGCCCAAGCATGGCTGCCCCGCCTCAGCTAGACCCTGGAAATCGGATGGCCACGGGAGAAGGCGATGGCAATGAAGAAGACCTATGAAAAGCCGAGGCTCGAGAAGCGCGAAAGACTGTCCGGCGTGACGGCGGGCAATGTCGTGTCGTCGACCTGGGGAAATTGACGGCTGCCTGGAGTAGTTCGGTACGGCCTTGATGAACAGGGGCTCCCAATCAGACGTCGACACTCCGCCCGCGCGGTAACTGTTTCTTCTCTGGTTTTGCCGCAGATTGCGCCGCGGTGGAGCAGGCGAAGCAGACGATGGCGCGTCAGGGTAAGAAAAGTCGCAATGGAACGTTCTGGGCAAAAGCCCTGGAGCGCGCGCATCTTGGCGTCTGGGACTGGGATCTTGTGACCGGCGACTGCTTTTATTCCGCGACCTGGGCGCGGATGCTAGGCTACGATGAGAGCGAATTGGCCAACACCAGCGACCTTTGGCTGCAACTGACCCATCCCGACGACCGCGAGCGGGCGCTGGCCAGCGGCGACCGCCACATTGCCGGCCTGACCGACGCCATCGAGACCGAATTGCGGCTGAAGCACAAGCAGGGACATTGGGTATGGGTGCTCGATCGCGGCGGCGTCGTCGAGCGCGACGCGATGGGAAAGCCGCTCAGGCTGATGGGTGTGCAGACCGACATCTCCAAGCAGAAGGCCGCCGAGGCCGAACTCGAGCAGGTCAATGTGCGGTTTCGCCTGGCGCTCGCCGCCAGCGGCACCGGCATCTGGCACCACGACCTCGCGGGCGGCAAAAGTTATTGGGACCAACGCACCAGGGAGATTTTCGGGCTCGTCTCCGACACCGCCGAAGTCGAGCGCGACCACTGGTTCGGCTATCTGCATCCGGACGACAAGGAGGCCGCGTCGCGCGCGCATCTGGTGCCGCTCGAAACGGACAAGGTCACCGCCGTGCAATACCGCATCGTGCGGCGCGACGGAGAGGTCCGGCACATAGAATCCCTGCTGCGTTTCATCGCCGACCCGCAAATCCGGGACCGCCGGCTGGCGGGGCAGATCCTGGGCACGGTGCGCGATATCACCGAAGACAAGCAGCGCGAGCAGGAGCTTGCCTATGCGGCCCGCCATGACGCGCTCACCGGTCTCTTGAACCGCGCCGCGTTCGACCGGCTGCTGGCCGATCATATCGCGGCCGCGCAGTTGCTGCCGCTTTCCGTGTTCTATGTCGATCTCGACTACTTCAAGGCGCTCAACGATTTTGCCGGCCACGCGGCCGGCGACCTGGCACTGAAAAGCGTTGCGCAAGGCATTCTGGGCTGCCTTCCCGCGACGGCGCATGCCGCGCGCCTGGGCGGTGACGAGTTCGCGCTGCTGATGCCCAATTGCGATGCGGCGCAGGCCGGGCGGCTGGCCGACGCGGTACTTGCCGCGGTTCGCGATGCCGAACTTGGATCGACGGCCACGTCGCGCAAGCTGGCGGCCTCGATCGGTATCGCTTTCGTCGATGACGCCGACACGACGGTGGCCGACGCGCTGGCCTGTGCCGACGACGCCTGCTATGCGGCCAAGGCCGCCGGGCGAAACCGATTTGCCGTCTTCTCCACCGATACGGCATCGGGTTCGGGTGGCCTCAACGCGGCGCGCATCGTCGCCGATACCGTCGATGCCATGGAAGACGGCAGGCTGAAGCTGTTTGGCCAGGAAATCCATCTTCTGGGCCGTCCCTGGCAGGAAAGCCGTCATGTCGAAGTCTTGGCCAGGCTCGCCGCACGCAACGGCCGGCTGGTGCCACCCGGCGAGTTCATTCCGGTGGCCGAGCGGTTCGGCAT
>NZ_RZPI01000315.1:0-6152 GCF_003998715.1 Mesorhizobium sp. M7A.F.Ca.CA.002.15.2.1 | reverse complement strand
GTGCACGTCGGCGTCGGACAGGACGACGCCATTGGTGACCGCCTTGTCCTTGACCTTCTTTTCGATCGTCTTCTCGACGATGCCCCAATTGCCGTCGAGCGCCGACACCAGTTCGCCATTGGCCTGCAGCGGCCAGGAGGGCTTGGCCCAGGAGGCGCCCTTGGCGTTCCTGCGCACATCGCCGGAATCGTCTTTCAGCCCGGCGAAGAACTCCTGCCATTCGGGATTGACCGAGGCTGGATCGTCCTCATAGGCGGCATAAAGCGCGTCGATGTAATCGGCATTGCCGCCATAGAGGAAAGAGGTGAGAGAAAATTGGTCGTTGGCCTGATCTTGTCTTGCCATTTTTGTCCGCGGAGCCCGGCTCCGTCTCCTGTTTTTGGAGGGGAGTAGGGGAATAAGGGAATAGGGGAGCAGGGCTTTTTGCCGCTGCTATTTTCCCTACTGCCCTACTCCCTTACTCCCCTACTCCCTTACCCTTTGATCGCTTCGACCAAGGTCGTGCCCAGCCTTGCCGGCGACGGCGAAACTTTTATCCCGGCCGATTCCATCGCCGCGATCTTGTCTTCGGCGCCGCCCTTGCCGCCGGAGATGACCGCGCCGGCGTGGCCCATGGTGCGGCCGGCCGGCGCCGTGCGCCCGGCGATGAAGCCGGCCATCGGCTTCTTGCGGCCACGCTTGGCTTCGTCCTTGAGGAACTGCGCGGCGTCTTCCTCGGCCGAACCGCCGATCTCGCCGATCATGATGATCGACTTGGTCTCCTCGTCGGCGAGGAACATCTCGAGCATGTCGATGAACTCGGTGCCTTTGACGGGGTCGCCGCCAATGCCGACGGCGGTGGTCTGGCCGAGGCCGACATTGGTGGTCTGGAACACTGCCTCATAAGTAAGCGTTCCCGACCGCGAAACAACGCCGACCGAGCCCTTGCGGAAGATGTTTCCGGGCATGATGCCGATCTTGCATTCGTTGGGCGTCAGCACGCCCGGGCAGTTCGGGCCGATCAGCCGCGAGGTCGAACGGTCGAGCCTGGCCTTGACCCTGATCATGTCCATCACCGGTATGCCTTCGGTGATGCAGATGATCAGCGGGATCTCGGCCTCGATCGCTTCGAGGATGGCTTCGGCGGCGCCTGCCGGCGGCACATAGACGACGGACGCATTGGCACCGGTCTTTTCCTTGCCCTCGGCGACGGTGGCGAAGATCGGCAGGCTTTCGCCCTTCGCGCCGGTCCACGTCTCGCCACCCTTCTTGGGATGGATGCCGCCGACCATTTTCGTGCCGTGATAGGCCAGCGCCTGTTCGGTGTGGAACGTGCCGGTCTTGCCGGTCAGGCCCTGCACCAGCACCTTGGTGTTCTTGTCGACGAGGATGGACATGGGAGCCCTTTTCTAAAAACCGTTGATCGAGGAAAACATGGTCAGAGCCGCTTCAAGTCGGCGACGGTGAGGTCGCTCTTGGCGTTGCCGGTGTTGAGCGTCGTTGCCGGCTCGAACATCAGCACCACGGGCTCAACGGTGAGCGAGCGCGGCCGGTGTTCGACGCCGCGCGGCACGACGATGAAATCGCCCTCGCCGAGTTCGACCGGGCCGTCGCGGAAATCGATGGCAATACGCCCACGCAGCACGAGGAAGGCTTCGTCCTCATTGTCATGCGCGTGCCAATCGAAGACCTCGCCGAACTTGGCGACCTTCGCCTGGCTGTCGTTGACGTCGCCGGCGATATGCGGATCGAAGACCTTCTTGATCTTTTGATCCGCAGCCTCGACCAGGTTTATCTTATGCGGAGGCACCAGATCAGCCCTTCACCGCCGCCACGATCTTCTTGGCTGCATCGTCGAGATCGTCGGCCGACACCACGTTCAGGCCGCTGTCGTTGATGATCTTCTTGCCCAGCTCGGCATTGGTGCCTTCCAGGCGCACCACCAGCGGCACTTCCAGGCCGACTTCCTTGACCGCGGCAATGACGCCCTCGGCAATGATGTCGCACTTCATGATGCCGCCGAAGATGTTGATCAGGATGCCCTTGACCGCCGGATCCCTGGTGATGATCTTGAACGCCGCCGTCACTTTTTCCTTGGACGCACCGCCGCCGACATCGAGGAAGTTGGCGGGTTCGGCGCCATAGAGCTTGATGATGTCCATCGTCGCCATGGCAAGGCCGGCGCCGTTGACCATGCAGCCGATATTGCCGTCGAGCGCGACATAGGCGAGGTCGTATTTCGACGCCTCGATTTCCTTCTCGTCCTCTTCGGTGGTGTCGCGCAGTTCGAGCACGTCGGGGTGACGGAACAGCGCGTTGTTGTCGAACGACACTTTTGCGTCGAGCACGCGCAGCCGGCCGTTCTTCATGACGATCAGCGGATTGACCTCGAGCAGGCTCATGTCCTTCTCGACGAAGGCCTTGTAGAGGATCGGGAACAGCGTATCGCCGTCCTTGGCCGCATCGCCGTCGAGCTTGAGCGCGCCGTTGAGCGCCTTCAGGTCGGCTGAAGTGACACCTTTTTCCGGGTCGATGGCGACGGTGATGATCTTTTCCGGCGTGTCATGCGCGACCGCCTCGATGTCCATGCCGCCCTCGGTCGAGACGACGAAGGCAATGCGGCCGACCGAACGGTCGACCAGGATCGACAGATAGAGCTCGCGTTCGATGTCGGCGCCGTCTTCGATATAGAGGCGGTTGACCTGCTTGCCGGCCGGGCCGGTCTGCTTGGTCACCAGAGTGTTGCCCAGCATCTCGTTGGCGTTGGCGACGACATCGGCCACCGATTTCGCCAGCCGCACGCCGCCCTTGGCGTCCGGGCCGAGCTCGGTGAATTTGCCCTTGCCGCGGCCGCCGGCATGGATCTGGCTCTTCACCACATAGAGCGGGCCCGGCAGCGCCTTGGCGGCGGCTTCCGCTTCGCTCGCCTTGAACACCGGCACGCCTTCGGCCACCGGCGCGCCGAACGACTTCAGCAGTGCCTTGCCCTGATACTCATGGATGTTCATCTGTATGGTCTCCGGATCGACTGGGGGTTCACTTACTGGAGATTCATTTGGAGGCGAGTTGCGGCGCGATCTTGACGCAGGCCTCGGTCAGGCCCTGCACCGTCGCCACGGAGGAGTCGAACATCTTCTGCTCGCTCTTGTTGAGCTCGATCTCGATGATGCGCTCGACGCCGCCGGCGCCGATCACCACGGGAACGCCGACATAGGTATTCTTGACGCCATACTGGCCGGAGAGATACGCCGCACAGGGCAGCACGCGCTTCTTGTCCTTGAGATAGGCTTCGGCCATCGAGATCGCCGAAGCGGCCGGCGCGTAATAGGCCGAGCCGGTCTTGAGCAGGCCGACGATCTCGGCGCCGCCGTCGCGGGTGCGCTGCACGATCTGGTCGAGCTTCTCCTTCGAGGTCCAGCCCATCTTGATGAGGTCGGGCAGCGGAATGCCCGATACCGTCGAGTAGCGGATCATCGGCACCATGGAATCGCCGTGGCCGCCGAGCACGAAGGCGGTGACGTCCTCGACCGAGACCTTGAATTCCTCGGCCAGGAAATAGCGGAAGCGCGCGCTGTCGAGCACGCCGGCCATGCCGACGACGTGGCTGTTGGGCAGGCCTGAGAACTTCTGCAGCGCCCACACCATGGCGTCGAGCGGGTTTGTGATGCAGATGACGAAAGCCTTCGGCGCATACTTCTTCAGCCCGGCGCCGACCTGCTCCATGACCTTAAGGTTGATGCCCAGAAGGTCGTCGCGGCTCATGCCGGGCTTGCGCGGCACGCCGGCGGTGACGATACAGACGTCGGCGCCTTCGATGCCGGCATAGTCGTTGATGCCGGTGAGCCTGGAGTCGAAGCCATCGACAGGCGACGACTGCGCGATATCGAGCCCCTTGCCCTGCGGGATACCTTCGGCAATATCGAACAGCACCACGTCGCCGAGGTCCTTGAGGCCGATCATGTGAGCGAGCGTGCCGCCGATCATGCCAGAGCCGATAAGCGCTATCTTGTTGCGTGCCATGTGAGGATGTTTTCCCTTTGTCGGTGACGACGTCTCAAATCTCTGTGACTTGATGGCGGCGTCGAAGAAGAGGCCGGAATGCTGCGGGGAACCGCGAATTTTCGCCGCACCCAATAGCCCCGGCACGGAAAAAATTCAAACGATTATTTTGGCGTCAGTGTTTTCAATCGGTTAGATCATTTGGGATTTACGTAAACGTCAAAGTTTGTAAGCCGACTTGGGAGGAAATAACCGACGAAGATGGAAATCGTAAGGCTGAATGCGGGTAATGACGCCCTTGTGATGCGGGTGGCCGAGGAGGTTCGAGTTGTAGACGTTGGCATGCCAGAGAGGGGCAAAGGATCGCTACCGATGCATTCCCTGGAAATTCAGGCCTGCGCCTGCTGTGCCTCTGGCGCCGGCTTCCCTTTCTGCCGCTCCGCCCAATCCTCCAGCCAGTCGCGGCTTTGCATCTCGATCAGCCGCGATGCGGTGCGCTCGAACTCGAAGACCTCCACGCCGCGCTTGGCGGCATAAAGCGCTTGCGGCGGCGCTTCGGCGCTCACCACCAGCCGCACATGATGGTCGTAGAGCGTGTCGATCAGAAGGATGAAGCGTTTGGCCTCGTTGCGCTTGCCTTCGCCGAGCACCGGGACGTGGTCGATGAAAATGGTTGAGAAGCGTCCGGCGATCGCCAGGAAATCGCGCGCGCCAAGCGGCTTTTCGCAGAGATCGGCGAAGGAGAACCGCGCCGCATCGCCTGCCGCACGCGGCACGATCACCTGCCGCCCTTTGAGGGCAATCGATGTCTCGGCGGTCGGCGCGTTGCGCGTCATGGCTTGCCAGGCCTCGTCGAGTAGCTGGTCCGCCGCCGCATCGGCCGGCGTGACATAGACCGGTGTCCGGGCGAGCTTTTCCAGCCGGTAGTCCTTGTCGGCATCGAGCGCCAGCACCTGTGTGTGCCGCTCCAGTATGCCGATGAAGGGCAGGAAAAGCTGACGGTTCAGCCCGTCGCTGTAGAGGTTTTCCGGCGCCACATTCGAGGTGGCGACCAGCACCACACCGCTGGCAAACAGCGCCGAAAACAACCTGGACAGGATCATCGCGTCGGCGATGTCGGTGACCGAGAACTCGTCGAAGCACAGCACCCAGGCTTGCTCGGCAAGGGCCTTGGCCACCGGCGGGATCGGGTCGTCCTGCTTGACGTCGCCGTTCTTGCGCGCCTGCCGGTGCTTCTGGATACGGTCCTGCACGTCCGCCATGAAGTCGTTGAAGTGGACGCGGCGCTTGCGCCGCACCGGCAGCAACTCGAAGAACATATCCATCAGCATGGTCTTGCCGCGACCGACGCCGCCATGGATGTAAAGGCCTTTGACGGCCTCATGCGTCTCGCGCTTGCGGGCGAACAGCCAGCCCAGCGCGCTCGACTTATGCGCCAGCCGCTTGGCCGAAATCTCATCGGTCAGCAGGTCGAGCGCCGCAACGATCCGTTCCTGCGCCGGATCGCGGTCGATCGTACCGGTTTCCACCAGATGCTCGTAGCGCTGCCTGACGGTCGCATGGGTCTGGAGGCCGTCACGCAGATGCATCGGTCACGTCATTTGTTTATGCATGTCGCTGTCCCGAAATCGGGGTCACTTCTGCGCGACACGCATTCGGAGGACTAAAGCGGTCGTGTCTGAACGGATTCAGACGACCCGCTTTAGATCTTTGTTTTCCCAAAACCGCGGTCACTTTTGGGCGACATGCATTAGCCTACCTTGTAAGCGAAATCGGCTGGCCGTTGGAAGTCTGGCCGTCGAATTTCGAGCCGCCCGAGGAATAGAGCCGCGCCAGCGCACCGCCACTCTCGTCATAGAGCGTCAGCTGCTTGCCGGCGACGTTCCACGACTTGACGCCGTCCATCGGCGCCGGGCAATGCAGCGGCCCAGCGCGGAAGCCGGCGCCGAATTTGGTCTGCGGTGTCGCCACCTTGCAGCTCTGGCCCGCAACGCTGGCGTTCCAGACACCGGCGACGCTGGCGGCAGTCACGTCCGAAGCGCCGGCCGGCGCCGAACCATCCGAAGGCAGCGCGGCGACCTGCGTGTTCGCAGGAGCGGTCGGGAATTGAGACGGGTCGGTGGTGCCGGGCGATGCCGGCGGCGGCAGTTGGTTCGCCGTCACCTTGCCGGCGG
>NZ_RZPI01000314.1:0-6204 GCF_003998715.1 Mesorhizobium sp. M7A.F.Ca.CA.002.15.2.1 | reverse complement strand
GAATGGTGGCTGGCCTTCATCGCCTTCGTCGAAAGCTCGGTGTTCCTGGTGCCGGCCGACGTGCTCTATCTGCCGATGGCGCTGTCGCGGCCGGATCGCGCCTACCGCTATGCGCTGATCGCCACCGTCGCCTCGGTGCTGGGCGGCATCGCCGGCTGGTTCATCGGCCACTATGCCTATGACGCGGTCGCCAGGCCGATCCTCGAATTCTACGGCAAGTACGACGAGTTCGAGCAACTGCGCGCGGGCGCCGGCGTCGGCTTCATCGTCCTGATGCTGATCACGTCGGGTGCCGCCCACCTGCCGCCGATCAAGGTGGTGACGATCCTGTCCGGTGTCATCGGCGTCAATTTGCTGCTGTTCATCGTGCTGGCGATCGTGGCCCGCGGCGCCCGCTTCCTGCTGCTCGCCTGGCTGCTGCGCCGCTATGGCGAACCGATCCGCGAATTCATCGAAAAGCGCCTCGGCCTGATCGCCGGCGCCGGCGCGGTTGCCCTGATTTTGCTCTATATCCTGGTCAAATACGCGTTCTGAACAGAACCATTGCAAGCCGGACGGACCGATTGAAATGACAGCGACCATGAATGCCGACACCGGACGCCAGCGCACGCTGACCGCCTTGTTCCTCGCCGTCGCCATGGCCGCCACCGTTGGCTCGGCGCTCGGCTTCCAGTATCTCGGCGGCTATATCCCCTGCCACCTCTGCCTCGAACAGCGCACGCCCTACTATATCGGCGTCCCGCTGATGGTGCTGGCGGTGATTGCGTCGATGCTGCACGCACCCAGCTGGCTGACGCGCGGCCTGCTGGCCGTCGGCGGCATCCTGATGCTCTACGGCCTCTATCTCGGCGTCTACCACTCCGGCGTCGAATGGCAGTGGTGGGCCGGCCCGACCGATTGTACCGCAGGCGCCGGACCGGTCGACACCGGCGGCAAGGGCGTGCTCGACGCGCTCGACAAATTCGTGCCGCCGTCCTGCGACAAGGCCGCTTTGCGCATCCTCGGCCTGTCGCTGGCCGGCTGGAACGCCATCGCCAGCCTGATCCTCGCCGCCGTCGCCTTCCGAGCCGCTTTCGCCCGCGACTAAACCAATTCGATTGAACGGCGCGACGCAGAGTTCGAGCAAAAATTCGCCAGGCTGAGTCGGATGGCGCGGCTTTCGAGAACCGGAGCGGAGCGTACTGAAGTACGTGAGCACCGGAAGCGCAGAAAGCTGCGTCAGGCGGCCAGCATGGCGGATTTGTGCCGAACTCTATGGTTCGAGTTCGACATCCCAGTAGAGATAATCCATCCAGCTCTCATGCAGATGGTTGGGCGGGAACAGGCGGCCATTGTTGTGCAGATCGTGCACCGTCGGCTGGAAAGGCTTCTGCAACGGCCACATCTTGGCATGCGCCGGCATCATGCCGCCCTTCCTCAAATTGCACGGCGAACAGGCGGCAACGACATTCTCCCACGTCGTCGCGCCGCCGCGATGGCGGGGGATGACGTGATCGAAGGTCAGGTCCTCCGGCGTGCCGCAATACTGGCACTGGAAGCGATCGCGCAGGAAGACGTTGAAGCGGGTGAAGGCCGGGTGCCTGGAGGGCTTCACATAGGCCTTAAGACTGACAACGCTCGGCAGCTTCATCGAGAAGGTCGGCGAGGAGACGGCGTGCTCGTATTCGGCGACGATGTTCACCCGGTCGAGGAACACCGCCTTGATAGCGTCCTGCCACGACCAGAGCGACAAGGGGTAATAGCTGAGCGGACGGTAATCCGCATTCAGCACCAGTGCTGGAAGCCCATCCGGAGATACGGCAACCGTCACGTGTTCACCTCCTTGGTTCTAGACCCGAACGGCACGGATACTGTAAGCCCGACATGACAGGGATGTGAAGCGGATTGTCGCGTCGCTGAAGCGCCAAAAATGCATGATTTTTATGATTTTTCGCGGATTCAGGCCGGCGGCGCGGCGTCCCGCCCTCTGGTTTCACGATAATAGGACCAGAAAAGCCGCGATGCGACACCTCGCCACGGGCTCCATGATTCGGCCAATGCGATCAGCGTTTTCTCCGGCGGACGCGGCTCGATGCCGAGCGCGTGGCCGACCGCGCTCTGCAGCGCGACATCACGCGCGGGGAAAATGTCGGGGTGCCCGGCGGCGAATAAGAGGTACACTTCCGCCGTCCACGGGCCGATGCCGGACACCGCCGTCATCGTCGTGATCGCCTCCTCGGCATCGAGCGAACAGAGGTGATGCAGGTCGAGGCCGTCGACCACGGCCTGGGCAATTGCGATCAGGCCGCGCTGCTTCGGCCGCGACAGGCCGGCCTCGCGAAACATGTCCTCGCCGGCGGCCAGGATCGCCTGCGGCGTCAGCGGATCGACGAGCTTGGTCAGCCGGCCGAAGATCGCATCGGCGCTGGCGCGGGACACTTGCTGCGAGACGACGATCGACGCCAGGCTTCGAAACCCCGGTTCGGACAGCCGCAGCGGCACTTCGCCGGCCATGCCGCGCACCTTTTCCAGGCGCGGGTCGATCACGCAAAGCGCATCGAGCCCCCGGGCAATGTCGTCTGATGCCGCGATACGCTGCATGCTTTCTTGTTCCTGAACCGGCAGCACGGTAGCAATTGGCAAAACCGCCGCACAACCCGATTGCCGCCGCAGAGATGACACTCCTGACATTCCGCTTCGCGCCCAGCCCCAATGGCGACCTGCATCTCGGCCACGCCTATTCGGCGCTGCTCAACCAGAAGCTGGCGGCACGGGCGGACGGCCGCCTGCTGCTGCGCATCGAGGATATCGACACGACGCGCTGCACGCCGCAATTCGAGGCCGGCGTGCTTGCCGACCTGAAATGGCTGGGGCTTGGCTGGGAAGAGCCGGTGCGCCGCCAATCCGAGCATTTCGCCGAATACCAGGCGGTGCTCGAGCGGCTGGTCCGGGAGGAACTCGTCTATCCCGCCTTCATGAGCCGTGGCGAGATCCGCGCCTTCATCACCGACAGTGAAAAGCGTGGGCGCGACTGGCCGCGCGATCCCGATGGCGTGCCGCTCTACCCCGCCGCTGACAAGGCGCTGCCAGTCAAGGAACGCCAGCGGCGGATCGCCGGGAATGCGCCCTTCGCCTGGCGGCTGGATGTCGATGCCGCCTTGGCGCGTGTCGGCAAGGACCTGTCTTGGACCGAATTCGCCGACGAGACGCTTTCCGCGACACGCTCGATCGAAGCCCGTCCGCAGGACTGGGGCGACGTGATCGTGGCGCGCCGCGATATCCCGACCAGCTACCACCTCGCCGTCGTCATGGACGATGCCCTGCAAGGTGTCAGCCACGTCGTGCGCGGACAAGATCTGTTTTCCGCCACCGGCGTGCAGCGCCTGCTGCAGCAACTCCTGGGACTGCCGCAACCCGCCTATTTCCATCATCGCCTCATCCTCGGGCCCGACGGGCGAAAACTGTCGAAGAGCCTGGGCGATACCGGCCTTGCCGCCTTGCGCCATGCCGGCGCATCGCCTGACGACATCAGGCGAATGGTCGGGCTTTGAGCCCGGTGAGACCAAGAAGCCACCCCAGATGGGCCGGCGTTGAATTCCGGTGATCTATGGATCAACCGTTTCGCTTTGCGCGCCGGGGTGAACGGGATTAGAGCATCGCCACGGCAATTCTCTCCAGTGCGGCGGACTCCGGAACATGCACAGCATCAAGCGGTTCATTCCCGCCACCTTCGTCGTTCTGTGGGCGACCGGCTTCATTGGCGCGCGCTACGCCATGCCATGGGCGGAGCCGTTCACCTTCCTCGCCGCGCGGTTCGTCATCGCCGCCATCCTGCTGGCCGTCCTGATGCTTGTATTGGGTTCGAAAAAAGCCACCCGCGAGGAGGCGCTGCATGCCACCGGCGCGGGCATCCTGATGCATGGCGTCTATCTCGGCGCTGTGTTCTGGGCCATCCACAGGGGCATGCCGGCCGGCTTTTCGGCCCTCATCGTCGGCCTGCAGCCGCTGATCACGGCGGTGCTGGCCGGCAAATTCCTCGGCGAGGCGATCCTGCCGCGTCACTGGCTTGGCCTTGGCATCGGCCTCATCGGTATCGTCATCGTGCTGTGGCCGAAGCTCGGCGCGCTCGGCGGCGGCGTGACCGCGGCGACATTGACAGCCTCGCTGGTTTCGGTGCTCGGCATGAGCGCCGGCACCATCTGGCAGAAGCGCTTTGCCTCCGGCGGCGACCTCGTCGCGGCGACCATGTGGCAATATGTCGGCGGTGGCTCGCTGATGCTCGTCGCCTCCCTCGCCTTCGAAACCCACACGGTCGTCATCAATGGCGAACTCATCTTCGCCATGGCCTGGCTGGTGCTGGTGCTGTCGCTCGGCGCCATCTTCCTGCTGATGGTGATGATCCGCGACGGCGAGATGTCGAAGGTCGCCTCGCTGTTCTACCTGGTGCCGGCGGTGACGGCGATCATCGCCTGGGCCCTGTTCGACGAGCAGCTCAACGCACTTCAGATTGCCGGCATGGCGATCACGACATTCGGCGTCGGCCTGGCAACGGCGCGGCAGGCCAAGGGAAGAACTGTGGAATTGAGGAATTGAGGAATTGAGGAATTGAGGAATTGAGGAAGAAGCACAGACAGCGCCGGATATGGCCCGCTTTTTCTCCAATTCTTCAGTTCTTCAATTCCTCAATTCGCCCTGTCATCCCACCCGCGCACGCGCCTCCAGATAGCGGCTGATCGCGGCATTGAGCTCGCCGCCGAGGATGAAGATCGCCGACACCATGTAGAGGAAGACCACGGCGATCATGATCGAGGCCAGGCCGGCATAGGTCGTCACATAGGACGAGAAGTGGTCGAGATAGGTGGCGAAGATGGTCGAACCGATAAGCCATGCCGCCAGCGTGAAGACGATGCCCGGCACCAGCGACACGAAGCGGCGCTTGCCCGCCGGCAGCCAGAAATGGACGGCAAACAATCCGCCGACAATGACCGCCGAAGCGATGACGTAACGCCATAGCGTAATGGTGCCCATATAGGGCTTGATCCAGTCGATATGGGCTTCGGCGAGCCGCGCCAGCAGCGGCGCGAACACCAGGAGCACGCTGATCGCCAGGAAACCGGCCGTGGCGATGAGCACGAAGATGATGCTCTGCACCCGGCGGTAGATGATGCCGCGCGTTTCCGAGACGCGGTAGGCGCGGTTGAGCGACGTGCGCAGCGCCTCGATGCCGTTCGAGGCAAAATAGGCCGCAAGCACCACACCATAGGTCAAAAGGTCGGTGCGCCTGACGGTCAGCACATTGAGCACTTCGCGCGCGATCGGCTTGGCGATCTGTTCGGGCCAGGTGTCGAAGACCAGATGCACGGCCGTGTCGGAGAACGCCTGCGCGCCGAGGAAGCTCGCCAGCGTCGTCGCGAAGATCAGGAACGGGAACAGCGCCATCAGCGAGGTGATCGCCAGATGGCTGGCCATCGCCCAGCCGTCATCGGTGTTGAAATGGCCAAGTGCGTCGTAGAGGACCCGCTTGAGGGCTACGATCTTCCGCAACAAGAACCGCGCCCTCCAATTGTCTCCACGCCGGGAATATGGGAAGGGATTGCGGCAAATGGCAACCCTTGGCGAAACCACGAACAGTCCGGCGCAGAAGTTGCGCTCGATTATCATCACCGGTGCGTCTTCGGGAATAGGCGCGTACTGCGCCCGCGCGTTGAAGGCGGAGGGCTGGCGGGTGTTCGCAACGGCGCGCAAGCCGCAGGACATCGCCGCGCTCGAGGCCGACGGCATCGAGGCCTTCTATCTCGATTATTGCGAGCCGGACTCCATCGCCGCGCTGGTGACGGCGGTGCTCGACCGCACCGGCGGCCGGCTCGACGCCCTGTTCAACAACGGCGCCTATGCGCAGCCGGGCGCCGTCGAGGATCTGCCCGTTGCCGCGCTCAAGCAGCAGTTCGAGGCGAATTTCTTCGGCTGGCATGATTTGACCCGCCGGCTGGTGCCGGTGATGCGCCGCCAGGGTCAGGGCCGCATCGTCCACTGCTCGTCGATCCTTGGCCTCGTGCCGGTGCGCTTTCGCGGCGCCTATTCGGCGTCGAAGCACGCACTGGAGGCCTTGATGCTCTGCCAGCGCCAGGAACTGGCCGGCAGCGGCGTCCACGTTTCGCTGATCGAGCCGGGGCCGGTGAAGTCGAAGATCGCCAGCAATGGCCTCATTTGGTTTCTCAGCAACAT
>NZ_RZPI01000313.1:0-6216 GCF_003998715.1 Mesorhizobium sp. M7A.F.Ca.CA.002.15.2.1 | reverse complement strand
GATGTCTGCATCGTCGGCGCCGGCTACACCGGCCTGTGGACGGCTTATTACCTGAAGAAGGCCGATCCATCGATCCGCATCGCCATCGTCGAGCGGGAGTTCGCCGGCTTCGGCGCGTCGGGCCGCAATGGCGGCTGGCTGTCCGGCGGCTTCAGCTGGTCGCGCGAGAAATATCTGCAGACCTCGACGCGCGGCGCTGTCATCGACATGGAAACGGCCATGCATGGCACGGTCGACGAAGTGATCAAGGTGACCGAAGCCGAAGGCATCGATGCCGACATCCGCCGCGTCGACAATCTGACGGTGGCGACCAACCCGCCGCAGCTCGAACGGATCAACGCCGCCTATGCCGATGCGATCGGCTGGAGCGTGCCGAGCGAGCGTGTCAGCCTGATCGGCCAGGCAGAGGCCAAGGCCCGCATCAACATCAGGAATGTGCTTGGCGGTTATATCCACCACGGCACCGCGCGTGTGCAGCCGGCCAAGCTGGTGCGCGGCCTGTCCGAAGCCGTCGAGCGGCTCGGTGTGCCGATCTACGAGCAGACCACCGTGACCGGCATCGAGAAGGGCAAGGTCACGACGAACCGCGGCACCGTGCGCGCGCCGATCATCATCCGTGCCACGGAAGGGTTCACGGCCGGCATACCAGGCAATGAACGGCTCTGGCTGCCGCTCAACAGCGCACAGATCATCACCGAGCCGCTGCCGCAATCACTGTGGGACGAGATCGGCTGGGAGGGCCATGAGCTTCTGGGCGACTCCGCGCACGCCTATTGCTATGCGCAGCGCACCAGGGAAGGCCGCATCACCATGGGCGGACGCGGCGTACCCTATCGTTACGGCTCGCAAACGGATGTGCGCGGCCAAACGCAGCAGGCCACGATCGAAAGCCTGCACGCGATCCTCACCCGGCTGCTGCCGCAGACAGCCAGGCTTCGCATCGACCACGCCTGGTGCGGCGTGCTGGGCGTGCCGCGCGACTGGTGCACGACGGCAGGGCTCGATCTTGAAACCGGCATCGGCTGGGCCGGCGGCTATGTCGGGCTCGGCGTCTCGAGTTCCAACCTTTCAGGCCGAACGCTGCGCGATCTCATCCTGCGCCGCGACACCGAATTGACCCGCCTGCCCTGGGTCAACCGAAAGGTCAGCAAATGGGAGCCAGAGCCGATGCGCTGGCTCGGCGTCCACTCGATGTATCAGCTCTATCGCGTCGCCGACGAGCGCGAGGAAGCCGGCCTCCAGCACACGTCGAAACTGGCCGCAATCGCCGACCGCATCACAGGACATTGAGAGACTGCCATGACCGACTTCCAGACCTTCGCCCACCTCGCCTCCATCGACCTCGGCGAGCCTGAGCCCAAGCCGACCTCGATCAGCGGCGATCAGTTCGAAGCCTCGACGACGCTGTGGACCTCGCCGGATGGCGCACTGGAAGTCGGCGTCTGGGAGTGCACGCCGGGCCGCTTCACGGCCTCGCGCGAGACCAATTCCGAAACCTGCCACATCGTGTCAGGCCGGGTCTCGCTGCATGGTCCCGATGGCCGCAGCGAGGACGTTGGTCCGGGCGAAATGCTGGTGCTGCCGAAAGGCTGGAAAGGCGAATGGACGATCCACGAGAAGACGCGGAAGCTCTACATCCTGCACTTCGAAGCGTGAGCCGGCTGGAACAGCCGCTACTCGTCGTCTGAACGATCACCCCCGGTAACGATCGGCTTGCCTTCTATCACACGCCGCAAGGCGTCGTTGATGCGGTCCTGCCAGCCGGGTCCATCCTCCTGGAAATGGTCCAGCACGGCGCGGTCGATTCGGATCGAAACAAGCTCCCTGACGCCTGGAGCGGCCGTGGGCTCTCGGACCGGGGCAGCCGGCTTCTTCACCGGCTTGAAAGCCGCCTCGGCGGCCGCCATCGGATTTGTCGGTCGGCGCGGGGGATTTGCCATTGGATGACCCTGACTGAGGATGATTCGTGCGCGACGTAGCACGCCTGAGCCACCATAGCCCAACCAGCACCGTCGCGCAGGCCCCTTTGGTCAGGACGATCACTCGGCTGCCTGGAGGCTCTGTGCGTCGATGATGACCCTGATCTCGGCGCGGCAGGAGCCGCAATTCGTGCCGGCATTCAGGGCCGCGCCGATTGCCGCGACGCTGCCGCAGCCGCGGCGTACCGCTTCCGTGATCTGGTTGGCGCCAACGCCGAAGCAGGAGCAGACGATGGCGCCGCGATCGACGTCGATCCCGCCCGGCCGCCCGGCCACGATCGCCAGCCTGCTGCGCCGATCAACATGATCGGCGCTCAGTTGTTCCGCCGCCCAGCCGCGCGACACGGCGACCGGGCCGGGCGCGACGAACAAGGCGCCTGACAGTTGGTCGTCGTCGAAGGCGGCGATGCGGTGCTGGCCGACGTCGCGGTCGTGATAAGCTGATATTTCGGCACCCAATGACGTACCGAACAGCGACCCGGCAAAGCCTGCCCAGTCGATGTCGTCATCGGCAAAGGCAAGCTCGACCCGCCAGCCGCCCTTGCACTTGGCCACGGCCCAGTAGGGCGCAGTATTAGGCTCCGGCCGCTGCCGAGCCACCGCAAAGCCAAAGGCCTTTGCCGCGAATTTCTCGATGCGGACGGCGACATGTTTCAGCGCCGGCTGACCGGAAATGGGATCGGTCAGCGGCGCGGTCAGCGTGTCGAGCCGGCCCTTTGCCGAGAACTGATCGGTCCAGTGCATCGGCGCAAACAGGCTGCCCTGGCGCTGGCGCGCCGTCACCAGCGCGCGCACCAGCACATCACCGCGCGGGCTGGAAACGCGCGCTATGTCGGCGTCACCGATGCCGAAGCGCTGCGCATCCGCCGGGTGGATTTCGACGAAGGGCTCGGCGATGTGCTGCGAAAGCCGCGGGCTTTTCCCCGTCCGCGTCATGGTGTGCCAATGGTCGCGGATGCGGCCGGTGTTGAGGATCAGCGGATAATCGGGGCTGGTGCGGATTTCCGTGGTGGGACGGATGGCGATGAAGCGCGCCTTGCGGTCGGGTGTGAAGAAGTTGCCGTTGGCGAAGAAGCGAGCCTGGAGCCCAGTCGTGCCGACCCCTTCTGGCCAACCTCCAGCTTGAGCGCCCCCCTCTCGCCTGCCGGCCATCTCCCCCTCAAGGGGGGAGATTGGCAGCTTTGCCGACTGCTTTCGCTTTGCGACGTTGTGAATTGGCGAAGACGGCCATGACAGCCGATCTCCCCCCTTGAGGGGGAGATGGCCGGCAGGCCAGAGGGGGGCGCCTTGGCTCGGCGCTGGCCATTGGAACGGCTCAAGCGCCTCATATCCCTCCGCATCAACCCCGGCATAAGCCCCGATGTCGAAATCCCGCGCACCATCATTCTCGAAACCCGACAGCGCGGCATGCTCGGCAAACACCTCCGCCGGCGACGCGTAGGAAAACGCCTCACCAAACCCCATCCGTTTGCCCAACTCGGCAATAATCCGCCAGTCAGGCAGCGCATCTCCGGGCACGCGCAAAAAAGCGCGCTGGCGCGACACACGGCGTTCGGAATTGGTGACGGTGCCATCCTTCTCGCCCCAGGCGGCGGCGGGCAGCCGGACATGGGCGTGGCGGACGGTATCGGTCCGGGCCAGCACGTCCGACACCACCACGAACGGGCACGCCTTGATCGCCGCTTCGACGGCATCGGCGTCCGGCATCGAATCGACCGGGTTGGTGGCCATGATCCACAGCGCTTTGATGTGCCCGTCGGCAACCGCCTTGAACATCTCGACTGCCTTCAGGCCGGGCTTTCCGGCAACGGCCGGCGCGTTCCAGAAGCGCTGCACGCGGTCGCGATGATCGGGGTTTTCGATCTCCATATGGGCAGCCAGCATGTTGGCCATGCCGCCGACCTCGCGCCCGCCCATGGCGTTGGGCTGGCCGGTCACCGAAAACGGCCCTGCCCCTGGCTTGCCGATGCGGCCGGTGGCCAAATGGCAGTTGATGATGGCATTGACCTTGTCGGTGCCCGAAGACGACTGGTTCACCCCTTGGCTGTAGACGGTCACGGTCTTGGAGGTCGCCGCGAACAGGCTGTAGAACCGGTCAAGCTCGTCCTCGCTCAGGCCCGTGGCAGCGGCGACGCCAGCCAGGTCCAGCGCGGAGGCGGCGAAAAGCGCTTGCCCGAAGCCCGTCGTGTGCGTCGTGATATAGGTGCGGTCGAGCGCATTGTGCTGGCCGAGGTAGGCGAGCAGCCCGGTGAACAAAGCGATGTCGCCATCCGGCGCGATCGCCAGATGCATATCGGCAATGTCAGCGGTCATGGTGCGACGCGGGTCGACCAGCACGATCTTCATCTCCGGCCGCTTTTCCCGGGCAGCCGCGATGCGCTGGTAGAGCACCGGATGGCACCAGGCGAGATTGGAGCCGACCAGCACGATCAGGTCGGCAAGCTCCAGATCGTCATAGGTTCCGGGCACGGTGTCGGAGCCGAAAGCGCGGCGGTGGCCGGCGACCGAAGAGGCCATGCACAGGCGCGAATTGGTGTCGATATTGGCGGAGCCGACAAAGCCCTTCATCAGCTTGTTGGCGACGTAGTAGTCCTCGGTCAGCAACTGGCCGGAGACATAGAAGGCGACCGCATCGGGCCCGTGCTCGGCAATGGTTTGCGAGAAGGTCGAGGCGACGAGGTCGAGCGCCTCGTCCCAGCCGGCGCGGCGGCCGTGGATCTCTGGATGAAGCAGCCTGCCGTCGAGATCGATGGTCTCGGCCAGTGCCGAGCCCTTGGAGCAGAGCCGGCCGAAATTGGCCGGGTGGTCGGGGTCGCCGCGCACGGACACTTGCCCGTCCGCGGCGACCTTCGCCAGCACGCCGCAGCCCACCCCGCAATAGGGGCAGGTGGTCCTCACCTCGCGCGCTTCATCGATCTCCATGGGGTCAGGCCGCGCGGCTGACCAGCGCTTCCAGCGCAATGAACAGATGCTCGCCTTCGATCCGCACCGGAATGGTGCGCACCGCGCCCTCGTCGGCGCCGAGCGCCTTGCCCGTTTCCAGCGAAATCACCCAATTGTGCAAGGGACAGGTCACCGCCGCGCCGTGCACGATGCCCTGGCTGAGCGGTCCGCCTCTGTGCGGGCAATGGTCGTCGATGGCGTAGACCTGATCGTCCTGGGTGCGGAAGACCGCGATTTTTCCTTCCGGCGTGGCGACGCAGCGCGCGCCGCGGCGAGGGATGTCGGAGAGAGAGCCTATCGATATCCAGTTCATGACGCTCACTCCGCCGCCTGCGCAAAACCGACCGAAGCCATTGGCCGGAATTCGTGCTTGTCCTTGCCGGAAACGCGTTCCGACCACGGGTCGACCTGGGCGAATTTCTGGCTGAAGACGAAGCGCTCGTAATAGGCCTTGCGCTTGTCGCCATCGTCCATGATCTGGCGCTTGATCTCGGGGATGCCGATGCGCTTGGCCCATTTGTAGATGCGCTCGAGGTAGCGGCCCTGCTCGCGGTACATCTGCGTCAGCGCCACGATATGCTCCAGCGCCTCGTCCTCGGTTCTGACCAGGCCGAGTACTTCGGTGCCCTTGATGTCGAGGCCGGCCGCGCCGGCAAAATGGATCTCGTAACCGGAGTCGACGCAGATCACGCCGACATCCTTGCAGGTCGCCTCGGCGCAATTCCTGGGGCAACCCGACACCGCCATCTTGACCTTGGCCGGCGTCCACGAGCCCCACATGAATTTTTCGATGCGGATGCCGAGGCCCGTCGAATCCTGCGTGCCGAAGCGGCACCAGTCCGAGCCGACGCAGGTCTTCACCGTGCGCAACCCCTTGGCATAGGCGTGGCCGGAGACGAAGCCGGCCTGGCCGAGATCGGCCCACACCGCCGGCAGGTCTTCCTTGCGGATGCCGAGCATGTCGATGCGCTGGCCGCCGGTGACCTTGACCATCGGGATTTCAAACTTGTCGACAACGTCGGCGATGGCGCGCAGTTCAGCGGCATTGGTCACCCCGCCCCACATGCGCGGCACCACCGAATAGGTGCCATCCTTCTGGATGTTGGCGTGGACGCGCTCGTTGATGAAGCGCGACTGGTAGTCGTCGGCGTAGTCGTCCGGCCAGTCGCAGACGAGATAGTAATTGAGCGCCGGCCGGCATTTGGCGCAGCCGCAGGAGGTCGTCCATTCCAGTTCCTGCATGACGGCGGGAATGGTCTTCAGGCGCTTGGCGATGATCAGCCGGCGGACCTCG